>CAMJXZ010000338.1 GCA_946409855.1 uncultured Clostridia bacterium
CCTTCTTCCCTTGTCTGCCTTGGTTTTTTTCTCTCTTGTGGTGGCAAAGTCGGGGCGGCAGTGCCGGTCCTTTTTTGAACCGCCCGCGGGCGCATCCGGAGAGTGCAGAAAATAAACAGGCCGGCGGTTGATGGCGGCCGGTGCGATATGCTATACTTTCCCGTATCATTGCCATTCGGCCGGGGGAGGGGAGAAGGATGCGGGAAAAATTCCTTAAAGCGCTGAAAGCGGCTTTTCCGCTGACCCTTCCGGTCATGGCGGGGTACCTGATCCTGGGGATCGGCTTTGGCCTGCTGCTTCAAAGCAAGGGCTTCGGGCTGCTCTGGGCGGTCGTGATGTCGGCGGGGATCTATGCCGGGAGCATGCAGTTTGTCGCGGTGGATCTTCTCTCCTCCGGCGCAAGCCTCCTGTCCGCGGCCCTGATGACCCTGATGGTCAATGCCAGGCATCTTTTTTATGCCCTGGCCATGCTGGTCAGGTACAGAAACATGGGGAAGGCCAAGCCTTACCTGGTTTTTTCCCTGACGGACGAGACTTTCAGCCTGGTATCCCATATCGATCCGCCCGGGGATGTGGACAGAAAAAGCTTTTATTTTGCAGTCAGCGCCCTGGACCACTGCTATTGGATCATGGGGTCGGCCATCGGCTCCCTTTTCGGAACGATGGTCCCGCTGAATACCAGGGGAGTCGATTTTTCGATGACAGCCCTTTTCCTTGTGATCGTGACCGGGAACCTTGTGAAAAAGGAGAGTCGTTCCCCGTCGGTGCTGGGGATCGCGTGCTCGGCCTTGTGCCTTGCGGTCTTTGGGCCCGACCGTTTCCTGATCCCAGCTATGGCCCTGATACTGGCGGCGCTGTATCTTTTAAGGAAACGGCTGGAACCGGAGGGAAAGGGGGAGGGAGAATGACGGAAAGCGCCGGAACACCGCACAGTGTTTTGATCGTCCTGGTATGCGCCCTTGTTACCCTGTTCACGCGGGCCGCTCCCTTTGTGCTGTTCCCCGAGAAGAAGGAGCTTCCCCGGGCCGTCAAATATCTGGGAAAGGTGCTGCAGGGGGCTGTGATGGGCATGCTGCTGGTGTACTGCTTCAGGAATACCTCCGTCCTGTCCGCGTCCCATGGCCTGCCTGAGGCGATCGCCGCCCTGGTGACGGTGGGACTGTACCTGTGGAGGAAAAGTATCCTGCTTCCCGTCGGGGCGGGGACAGTGGTCTATATGGCGCTGGTGCAGTACGTATTTACCTGATTGCAAATCAAACCCGCATATGGTATAATCAGTCCGTGCTCCCGCACGGGGCTATCGGATCAAGGGGCGTTCGCATGGAAGGTCTCCCATGATCCGTGTCCGCCCGCGGGGAAGTGAAGCTGTTTGGGAAGGAGACCCCGGGACGTGGCCAAGGCTAAGGGCATCAAAACAGTGGCGCAGAACCGCCGGGCCCGGCATGACTTTTTTATCGAGGAAAGCCTCGAATGCGGCATTGAGCTTCACGGGACCGAGGTGAAGTCCATGCGGCAGGGCAAGGTCAACCTGAAGGAAAGCTATGCCATCGTCAGGAACGGGGAAGTTTTCGTTCTTTCCATGCACATTTCCCCCTATGAACAGGGCAACATCTTCAACGTGGATCCCATGAGGCCCAAACGCCTGCTGCTGCACAAAAGTGAGATCCGCAAACTGGGCAGCCTGACCCAGAAGCAGGGCTACACACTGATCCCGCTGGACGTTTACCTGAAGGACGGACGGATGAAGCTGAACCTGGGGGTCTGCGTAGGCAAGCACCTGCACGACAAACGGGACGCCATGGCGGCCCGGGACAGCCAAAGGGAGATCGCCCGCGCGCTCAGGGAGCATAACAAATAAACCATGGGGGTGTACTGGTTTCGACGGGGATCGCCGGGGGTATGAGAAGCGAGCCGTGTTCCCTGAACACGTTAAACCCAGGGAATTAAAATTAACTGACAACAGCGAAATCGCTTTCGCGGCCTAAGGGCTGCGCGTCGGCCTCAAGCGCTCACGGCTTGAGTCACCGGCGTCATTGATGTGAGGAACTGGCCCGCCAAAGCTTTGAGGCGAAGCCGGAATCATGAAGCTACCGAGGTCCCGAGCCCGGCTGTGGGCGCTTGACCGAGGGAAATCCAAAACGCAGCCTGCGCTCGGAGAAACTTGTGCAATCGGATCTTCGGACAGGAGTTCGATTCTCCTCACCTCCATACCTAAGAAAGCCCGGAACCATGCGGTTTCCGGGCTTTGCCTTATCCAAAACACAGCCAATTTTACAGCCAATGGATTTTTTATGGATCAAAGCGATTGTATGAAAGCTTCCATCCTTTGGAAGGAATCACGCTTCATTTTCTGCGATACGAAAGCGTATGTATCTGCGGTAATGGCGATTGCAGAATGACCGAGTGCCTCTGAAACGGTTTTCAGATCATCACCATTTTGCAAGGCCAGACAGGCGTAAGAGTGCCGTAAATCGTGAATCCTGCAAGTAGGAACACCGATTGACTCAAACACCTTCTTTGCGGCGCGGTCAATGGCATTAGGATACCCTGGCATGTCTTTTGGAAGAATACAAGGATGCGATTGTTATCAACGGTGATTTTGCGATGCTGTCGGTCGAGGACGATGAAGTGATCTTCGAGCCCACTCCGTTTTGCGGTTCATCCGGAAGATGCCTGAATCATCGTCTGCGGATCGATCGGGTTGTTTTTCTCGAGCAATCGGCGGATAACCGATGGCGCAGCCTGTCCGGAAGGGAAGCGGTGATCCGTTTCCTGAGCAATTCCTATGTACCGCAATGGGACAGGGATGTGCAGCGGACGATCCAGAACAATATCCTTCAAATCATTCCGTTGATCCGGGCAAGTTCTTTTGCTTTCGCGCCTGATCAAAGAGCTGCAGAGATGTTTGCTTTGAATTGCATGTAAACTTTTAAGGAGGAAAAACAATGGATATGAGGAGCATGGCGTGCCTGAGGAGGAGCAGTACGTTCCCGCTGTTGTGATCGGGGACAGGTATCTGTTTGCCGGGGATGAGATCATAGAGCAGATGATGGACGCGCTGACTGCGGGCGAGGAACTGAATACGCCTTTGCTGGACGGGAAAGAACGGACGGCGGCGGAATGATCCGGGCGGCGCCCATCGTCGTACCGGTGCATGCGATTACTTTACAGTTCCTGCCGGAAGCGGGGATCGCTGTCATGACAGTCTTTCATGGACGGGTGCAAATTCCGAAAAAACGGTGCGTCTATTCCGCACCATCGGTGCGCTCAGTACGTTTAAACTATACCCCGTAGATCGGACACTCAATTATGCAACTTGGAGGTGGACAT
>CAMJXZ010000339.1 GCA_946409855.1 uncultured Clostridia bacterium
ACACTCTTTCAGACGTGTGCTCTTCCGATCTCTGGCCGTAAACAGTTTTTCCGGCGCTGGCTCTGATGAGATACATAACCAAGGCGTTCGAACTCAGATTGACCAGGCGGCCGGCATCCGCGTAGCCTTCATACGCTTTTGAATTATACAAAAACGCGATGCGGGCCGCATTGTCCGAAACAGACATCACATAAACTACACCTTTGTTCACGATGACGCCCAAAGTCTGTTTCATGCTTTTGTCTGTATAAACCCAGGTATTGGCGCTTGCTTCGGAAAGGCCGATCGAAAGGGTGCCCTTGGTATCCACCGCGGCGGATGAATCTTCGGTTTCTTCCGCTGTTTCCTCCGTTTCCGGCTCCGCCGGAGCATCCGCCGCAGGCGTCTGACCATCTTCCGGCTGTTCTTCAGGCTCGGAAACGGCAGGCGCCTGTGTAGGCACGGGCGTCGGGGTCGCGGCCGACTGCCGCATAATCTCATTCAGGCGTTCCAGAATGTCACCGTTCTCCGCATGCCCGGCCGGCATTAAACCCACAAGCATGATGAACGATAAAAGCAGGGCAAACCATTTTGTTCGGTTTTTCATACAATCTCCTTGTCAATGTTGACAGCTGTTGACTGCCGGCACTATGACGGCGCTGTTTTCCACCGCCTGGCCGTTTCTGTATCTTTACTGTATCTTTGTTTCTCTGGTCATCGATCCGGTCATGCATTTAGCAATCAGCAATTTTTCTTCAATCAATGCCAATGCCATTCATTGCCATTGCAGAAATGCCTTTATATGATACAGGAAATGAGCCCGTTTGTCAAATCGCAGATAGCGTGTACCGTTCTGTACAATCAGTAAAAATGTTTCAAAAAAAAGAACTGGTGACAGAAAAATTTCAACTAATATTATAAACTGTTTTATCGTTTTCGGTGTGAAATTTCATTGAACATTTTATTAATTAATTATTACATATATATAACACTTTGCTTACATTTGGGTGAAATCAACTTCTTTTTTGTAAAATTGGCAATATACGCAGATAAAAAAAGAAGTTTTCATGGGCGCCGCAGAGAAAACTCGCTGTTTCCGCAAGATCAATGATCGTTCAGATCCGGTCATTCCGTTACGGCTTCCTTGCCATTCCCGTCATTCACCGGTCAGGCAGAGACAGTCCCGCAGTTTGCAATCCGTTTCTTTCACAGCCCTTTCCTGTGTAATTCCGATGATCTCCCTTGCTGCGCCGTATACTCCGGTATGTTTTTGCAGCCCTGGCTTGTCAATTTCCTGCAGCGCCGGCATCATAAAACGAACCCCTTTCCAAACCGGATGGGGTTCGTTTAGCGATAAACATACCGTGTTCTGTTCTGATTACCCGAAGTGTTCCGGGGAGCCAAGCCATTCGGCAGCCGCTTCCGCGCAACGGAGCCCGTCCACCGCCGCCGACATGATCCCGCCCGCGTACCCGGCGCCTTCGCCGATCAGGTACAGGCCGGGGATGTCCGTCTGGCAGGCTTCATTCCTCGGAAAACGCACCGGGCTGGAAGAACGCGTTTCCGGCGCGGTCAGCACCGCGTCGTTCCCGGAAAAGCCTGTCAGCTGCCTGCCCAGAAGCAGCAATCCCTTTTTCAGGTCCTCCTTCCACGGTTCCGGAAACAGGCGGTTCAGGTCCGTCCAGCAGACGCCCGGACGGTACGTCGGGTGAACAGCGCCCGGTCCGGCGGACGGCCTGCCGGCCAGAAAATCGCCCAGCAGCTGGCAGGGCGCGCTGTAATCCGCTTCACCCAGCCGGTACGCTTCTTCTTCCAGCCGCTTTTGAAACGCATAACCCGCCAGCACATCTTCTCCCGGAAAGTCTTCCGGCCGGACGTCGACGAGCACCGCCGCGTTGGCATTGACGCCGTCCCGCCGGTAGGGGCTCATGCCGTTGACGCATACGCCGCCTTTTCTGCTGGCCGCCGGCACGACGCTCCCGCCCGGGCACATGCAGAACGTATATACGCCGCGTCCGTCCGGCAGCCTGGCAGACAGTTTGTACTCGGCCGGCGGCAGAGCGGGATGGCCGGCAAAACCTCCGTATTGTGCCTGATTGATCCCGGTCTGCAGGTGCTCAATCCGGAATCCGACGCTGAATGGTTTCCTTTCCGCACGCAGACCGCTTTCGATCAGCATCCGCTGCGTGTCATCCGCGCTGTGACCGATCGCCGCCAGCACACAGGCAGCGGGGATTTCCCTGACCCCTTCCGCTCCCTTTAGGCGGACGCCGGTCAGCTTTCCGTCTGTCCGGCAGATCCCGGTCCATTTCGTCCTGAAGAAGACCTGACCGCCCAGCGCTTCGATCTCTTCCCGGATCGCCCGGACCACCTTTGGGAGCCGGTCCGTCCCCACATGCGGATGCGCGAGGATCAGGATATCCTCCGGCGCGCCGTGGTCCGCCAGTTCCCGGAGCACCTGGCGGCAGCGCTCGTCCTTGATGCCGGTGGTCAGCTTCCCGTCCGAAAACGCGCCGGCTCCCCCTTCCCCAAATTGGATATTGCTTTCTTCATCCAGAATCCTTTGTTCCGTAAACTTCCGGATCGTTCCGGCGCGTTCATCCACCGGTTCCCCTCTTTCCACGACAATGGGGCGAAGCCCGGCCCGCGCCAGATACAGCGCCGCGAACAATCCCCCGGGCCCCAGACCCACGACAACAGGCGGAACGGGGAGGGCATTTCTTTTCACGGGGAAGATTTTTTCATATTCCGGCGCTTCCTGGGCCGACGCCCCCGCGCGATTCAGGACAGCCTTTTCCTGCCTGCGCAGGACGACATCCGCCGCCACGACAAAGTGGACACGGTCCTTCCTGCGCGCGTCCACGCTTTTCCTGCCGACGGAGCATTGCAGGATCTCGCTTTCCGCAACCTTCAGGGCCCGGGCAGCCGCCTTTCTGACGGTAGTTTCATCTCCGTCCAGCGGGATCTGAAGGTTCTGCACACGGATCATTCTGTTCCCTCCCAAGTTTTCCTGTATAGAAAGAGCCGGCTGACAGGGCTCGACCGCTGTCAGCCGGCAATACCCTTCCCGGACGAAGGAATGAGGCTCCTCCTGTCTGAGCGGCGTATGGTTTGTGATCGGTTACTGCATGCACTGCAGATACCGGCATTCCACCAGTGCGCGGACCTTTCTTCCGTAGGTCGGAGAAACGTATTCGATCAGCGCCAGCCTGCTGTTGCCGGAGGTCAGCTTGGCCAGGAAAGTGACGGACGTTCCGGCGGGCAGCGTCTCCAGGGGATTCGCGTCCGATTCAGGATCGTCATACACCGGCGTATTGGCTGTTACGGTGGTGGAGATCCAGGCGTAGTT
>CAMJXZ010000340.1 GCA_946409855.1 uncultured Clostridia bacterium
CGCGGATCGCGTCATAGTTTCCGTCGCCCATCGCGGCGGCAGCCAGGCCCGGAGCATCCGGGAAGCCGGCGGAGATGGGGTTGGAGAGGATGGTCATGGGGATGGCGGGCACACCGCGCAGAGCGGCGTCGGCTTCGGCCATCTCGGTGACGACGTTGTTGTACAGCGCCACGGTGGAAGCGTCAAAGTTGAGGCCGCCGCGGTACACGCCGGCGCGGACCTTCTGGGTGTTGATGACGACGGAGTCCAGCCCGGCGAAGCTGTTGGAATAAGCGTTCTTGGATTCTTCGCCTTCGGCGACCATGGTCACGATGGCGGCGGGATTGACGGTGCCGTCCTCGTTCAGGGCCATCGGGAGCTTGGGCACGCCGGGGGTGATGGCCAGGGCGTTGAACAGGAAGCCGGCCTGATCCGCCAGTTCCATTTTACTGACCAGGTCAGCGGCGCGGGTCTTGGCGTCCAGACGCCAGTCTTCGCTGGGGTCCAGTTCCTTGTTGTTGTTCAGGTCCTTGAAATACAGACCGTCGATCACAAGGACGCCCACGGTGGTGACACCGATGGTCGGGCCGTTTTCATTCTGATAGAAAACCGGCTCCAGGTAGGTGGCGGTGGGATCGGCTGCGTTGGGGTCGTAGGGAGCCGCGATGTAGCTGTCTTCCGCGAAGGAAGCGGGGACGAGGCTCAGTACGAGTGCCAGGGCTGCAAGCAGGCTGACGAGTCTTTTCATGTTCCATTCTCCTTTTCCTGGTTTTTCTGCCGCGGGCCGCATCGGCGGTCCGCTTCCACTGACAGCATCATACCATGTTTTTGCATGATTGGAAAGGTGTTTGGCATGAACGCCCGCCAATCAACCGTAAAGCACAGATGCGTCCGTTCACGACATAAAAAGAGCGTGAACGGATAAAAAACCGTTCACGCTTCTCGCGCCGTGGCGCGTTTACGCCTTTTTGGGCTGCATGGCCACGGTCAGCTTGAACACGCCGTCTTCAGCGCGCAGGGACATCATGCCCCCGTGCTTTTCCGCGATCCGCTGGATGGAGCGCAGGCCGAACCCGTGGCCGGAGCCGGTTTTGGTGGTATGGGGGAGAGCGCCTTCGGAAAGGGTCATATCGCCGGCGCAGGTGTTTTCCACCTGCAGCACGATGAATTCGCCCCGGGCGTTGCTTTTGAGGGTGATCAGCCGGCGTTCAGGATCCTCGATTTTGGTTACGGCTTCCAGCGCGTTATCCAGGGCGTTTCCGAAGAGGGAGTAAATTTCCCGCTCCGTCAGGAAATTGAAAAGCGAGCCGTCGATCATGTAGGAAAACTTGACCCGGGAGGAATAGCAGAGGATGTTTTTTTCCGTCAGGACAATGTCCACCGTCTGGTTGCCGCACTCGACGACGGTGGAGTACTCGTTGATGGAATCCTCCAGCTCGTTCAGATATTCGTCGAATTTCGCCTTGCCCGCTTCGGAACGGATGGCGCGGATCTGGTGCTTGAGGTCGTGGCACTTGGTCTGCAGGGAGAGAATGCCCTCGTGGCTCATTTCATAGTAGCGCATCTTGTTGCTGATAAAATCGTGCATGGTGCGGTTCTCGTGGCGGAAGCTGTCCAGCTCCGCGATCATCAGCAGCATGGCGTAGTTGAGCAGCGTATACAAAAACGCGCACAGATAATACAGGAACAGGGCGTTTTTTTCCGCCGTGAAGACATGGCCGCAGTATTCCAGCACCATCTGCAGGGGGACAAAGACCGCGGTCAAAAGGATCATCAGCCGGACCGGCGCGTGATAGGGGGGCTCGTGAACCAGCTTTTTGTACAGGTACCACATCAGGAAGCAGACGCAGAAATACACGAAATAGGAAACCAGCGAGCCGGCGATGCTGTAGCGGCCCCACGGCGCGTCCAGACCGTTGACGAGCAGCAGGCCGGAGCCGGCTTTAAAGAGGTTCCAGCCGAGCTTGAAGATGGTCAGGCCCAAAAGCCCGTTGTACCAGGCTTCCGCACGGTTGTTGCGGTAACAGAAAAAGCAGCCGCCCACAAACAGAAGATGCAGCGCCATGATCTGCAGGCTGTAGCATAGGCCCTGCAGGTGGATGTTCCCGATCCTTTCGTCCGACAGCGTGCGCAGCCCCCAGCTGACCAGACACATGACCAGCAGCACCGCGGCCGCCCGCAGGGGAAAGAGGGCGCGCTTTTTTCCGGTGTTGAGCAGCAGCATCATCACAAAAAACACAATGGCCGCCGAAATCCGGTGATCGACGGCCGCGATCCATGAAAGATTGGTGATCATAGACTGTCCCCCAGAAAGCTGGAAAACCGCTGCATCAGTTCCTTGCGGTGGGATTTGGAGACGGAGATGCGGGTATCCCCGATCAGCAGATAGTCGGACGTCACGTTGGATACATGGCGCAGGTTCACGATGAAGCTGCGGTTGCACATGACAAAACGGTCGGGGCTGAGCTTCCCGCTCACGTCGCTGAGCCGGCCGCGCACGGTATATTCGCCCTTGGTGGTATGGTACACCAGGTTATGGTCAAACACTTCCACATAGGTGATGTCGTTGGCGGACAGGCTGATGGTGCCGTCGGAGGTTTTCAGGGAGAAGGACGCCTTCGCGCTTCCGCCGTCCAGCTTTTTCATGGCCTTGTCCAGCACATAGTCGATGGACGCCATGGAGACGGGCTTCAGGATAAAGTCCAGCGCGTCCACCTCGTAGCCTTTGATGGCGAACTGGGCCATGTTGGTGACGAACACCAGAATGGTTTCTTTATTGATTTTCCGGATGAACCGGGCGGTTTCCAGCCCGTCCAGCTTGCCCATCTGGATATCCAGAAAGACGATATCGTGGTTTTCCGTGCTGCGGATCAGGTCCAGCCCGTCGTGAAACACATGGATCATCGCCGCGTGGTGATTGGTTTTGCAGTAGGTTTCCACGCATTCCTTGAGCATTGAAGCGTCTTTCGGGTCGTCATCCACCACGGCGATCAGCAGCACGGCCATTCCTCCTTTGGGATCGTTTTCTGTTACTGGCCGATATTATACCATATTTTCTTTTTTTTGACAACTGACAGGACAATAAAAAGACCGGCGGACAGGGATCGTCCGCCGGTTGAAGGGGTAAGGAGATTATGCTTTTGTCGGCTTTTTCTTTCCGAAGATGTCCATCACCAGCAGGGCCAGAGCGAGGACGCTCAGCCCCAGCAGCGTCCACTGGGCGATGTTCAGGGCCATCTGCCACCAGGGGGTCACGGAGATGACCTTGGTGTATTCGCTGATGCCGTCCATGCCGCGGGAGTGGAGCACCGTATACA
>CAMJXZ010000341.1 GCA_946409855.1 uncultured Clostridia bacterium
TCGCTCAGCCAGTTGAGCTTGATGGTATCCAGCGGGCCGTTGCGCTGCTTGGCGATGATCAGTTCGGCGATGTTCTTCTGTTCCGGCGTGAGGGTCTGGTCGTAATACCCCGGCCGGTGCAGGAACATCACCACGTCGGCGTCCTGCTCGATGGAGCCGGAATCGCGCAGGTCGGACAGCTGGGGCCGCTTGTCGGACCGCTGCATGTTGGCGCGGGACAGCTGGGCGCAGGCCACCAGGGGCACCTTGAGCTCCAGGGCGATGGCCTTGAGCCGGCGGGAGATCTCGCTGACCTCCAGCTGGCGGTTCTCGCTGCGCCCGTCCGCGGCCATCAGCTGCAGATAGTCGATCACGATCAGGTCCAGGCCCTTTTCCATCATCAGCCGGCGGCAGCGGGAGCGGATCTGGGAGGGCGTGATGCCTGCCGTATCGTCGATATAAATCGCTTCCGACGCCAGGTTCGGCAGCACCAGGCTGAGCTTTTCCCAGTCCTTGTCCTTCAGGGAGCCCGAACGGACGGACTGCATGTTGACCCTGGCCTCGCCGCACAGGATGCGCATCATGATCTGCTCCTTGGGCATTTCCAGGGAAAAGACCGCCACGGTCTTCCCTTCCCGGGCCGCCGCGGCCGCGACGTTGATCGCGAAGCTCGTCTTGCCCATGGAAGGCCTGGCGCCGATCAGGATCAGCTCGCCGCCGTGCATGCCGGTCAGGCAGCTGTCCAGGTCCCTGAAACCGGTGGTCACCCCGGCGATTTTCCCCTTGTTCTGCGCCAGCAGGCCGATCTGGTCAAACGTCCGGCTGAGGATTTCCTCGGCGTGCTCCAGCTCCGTCCCCGAACCCTGGCGCATGGTGATGTCGAAGATCATCTTCTCGCTCTGTTCCAGGATGCCGTCCAGGGGGACCTGCTGCTGGTAGCTCATGCGGGAAATCTCGCCCGCCGCCCGGATCAGGCTGCGGAGCACCGCCTTTTCCCGAATGATGGAGATGTAATAGCCCGTATTGGCGGTGGTGGGGACGTCCTGCATCAGCCGCATCAGGTAGTCCGTCCCGCCGATGCCGTCCAGCTGCCCGCGGCGCTGGAGCTCTTCGTCCACCGTGATCAGGTCGACCGCGCGGCTTTTGGCACTGACTTCCCGGATGGCCTCAAAAACCGCCCTGTTTTGCGGCACGAAAAAGTGCTCCGCCTTCAAAACTTCCAGCGAAGGGCCGAGCACTTCCGGGTCCTGCAGGAGCGCGCCCAGCACAGAGCGCTCCGCTTCGGGGCTCTGCGGGGGGACGGGCGTAAAGTCCTGCTGCATCTGACCGTCCATGTTACTGATTGACACCGACCACGCGGACGATGACCTTGGCCGTCACCTGCGGATACAGGCGCAGGGTGACCGGCACGTCCCCGGAGGCGCGGATCGGGTCCTTGAGGTCGATCTTGCGCTTGTCCAGGTCCAGGGCGTACTGCTCCCTGAGGGCGTCGGCGATTTCCTGGCTGGTCACGGAACCGTACAGCCGGCCCTTTTCGCCGCACTTGGCCTTGACGATGACCACCTTGTCCTTGAGCTCCCGCGCCTTTTGTTCGGCGGCGGCGCGGGCTTCCGCCTCGCGCTGGCGCTCCGCGGCGCGCTTGCGCTCGATCTCCTTGGAGGCGCCGGCGGTCGCTTCCACCGCGGCGCGCCTGGGAAACAGGAAATTCCTGGCGTATCCGTCGGAAACGTTGACGATGTCGTCCTTTTTGCCGACTCCCTTGATATCGGCCAGCAGAATCACTTTCATACGGGTCTCCTCCTTCGTTTATTCGCCGCCGCGCGGATCTGGCTGCCGCAGTCGGCGGAAGTCCATCATCTGGTCAGCCACGCCCAGCAGGATGAAGAGCAGCCGGAAAAATACCATCAGCGCCGCCGTCAGAAAGAAGCGGCCTGCCGGGCCCCTGCCCGAACGGGTGTGCATAAAATCCATCACCGCCATCCCCTGCAGGCAGAACGCGGCGGAAAACGCGGCGCCCAGCAGCGCGCCCACCGTCCGCTCCGCCTCGCTGGTGCCCATCCTTTCCATCAGCAGCCCGATGGCGCAGGCGGCGGTCATCCATCCGACCGCCCGGGGCAGATGCCACTGGCCAAAGGGCGGCACACCCAAGTCCGGCAGCCCCAGGGGATGATCCCTTTCCTCCGGATCCATGCGGGACAGAAAGTCGCTGTAGCTTTCCAGCCGGATGCGCGGCGGGGCCTCTCCCCGCTGCAGCGCCTCCTGCCGGCGGGCGGCCGCTTCCGAAAGCTGCCGGCTCCGGGAGATATTGTACGCTTTTTTGCGCAGGAACCATCTGCCGACATGGATCGTCAGCGCCAGGCAGCCGAAGCAGAGCATGATGCCGTAGGACATGATGAGGGAAGGCGTCCCGCTGAAGCTGTCCGCCAGGCGGCTGCGGAAGGAATTGGCAAGCTCCTGCCTGCCCAGAGCGGACAGGCCGCCCATGAGGCCCTGCGCTTTGCTCAGCAGGTCCTTGTCCAGGGTGATCAGCCGGTTCTGGTACAGCGAGATCAGCAGCTCGTCCCCATAGGCGGAACGGGTCAGGGCATAGACCACGCGGTCCGCCAGCACCGTGTACAGATTGCCGCCGGACACGCGCTGCAGCACGATCAGGCACGTGTACGCGCTGATCAGATAGACCGCGCACAGGAGGCCCGCCGCCCTGAAGTACGGGACCCGCGCGGCCAGCACCAGCATCAGCATCGCCGTAAAGGGCACCAGATACAGGGCCATCAGCAGACCGGCCCGGTAATCCAGCCCCAGGAAGGGCAGCGCCAGCATCGCGGCAAGCCCGGTCAGCATCGGCAGCAGACCGCCCCACAGGCCGGCGGCCATCAGCAGCGGCGGCGCGATGACGGCAATCAGCCACATCCCCCACATGGCGGACATCGGGGTATAGGACAGCGTCAATACCGGGAACGCCATCGCCGCCGTCAGCCACAGGGCGGCTTTCAGCGAACGGATCATCGGGAGTGAATGCAGACCGGACACCTCCTTCCTGCCGCAAACGGCAGCGTCAGTTCATATTCGCTATATTTTATCCGTTTCCAAAACATTTGTCAACGACGCGCTTTCGGACGGAGCCGAGTTGCTTTCTGAAGTAACTTTCTGATAAATCTGAGTTCCTTTTCACGCAGCATGCAAAGATGGGAAAAGCCAAGATGTGAGGAAGATACGATGTGGACAGACCGGCGCGAAACCCGTGTCCGTCCGGCGATTCATTCGCCGGATCGGCGCAGCCGACCGGAGGCGGCAGGGCTTCGCGGCGGTCTGGC
>CAMJXZ010000342.1 GCA_946409855.1 uncultured Clostridia bacterium
ATGGGATAGGAGGAGCACAGCAGCACGCCCGCGATGGCCGCCAGCGCGGACCCGATGGCGAACGTCACCGAAATCGTGCGGTTGACGTTGATCCCCATGAGCTCCGCGGCCCCGCGGTCTTCCGAGACGCAGCGCATGGCCTTGCCCATCTTGGTTTTCCCGGTGAAGAGCGTCAGGGTCACCATGATGACGATGTTCGCCACGATGGTGATGACGGTGGCGCTGGAGATGTTCAGGCTGCCCAGCGGGAAGGTCCAGCCGTTGATGAAGGTGCGGGGGAAGGATTTGGGGTTGGCGCCCCAGATCATCAGCGCGATGTTCTGCAGCAGGTAGCTCATGCCGATGGCGGTGATCAGCACCGCCAGGCTGGCCGCGTGCCGCAGCGGGCGGTAAGCAAGCCCCTCAATGGTGATGCCCAGGACGGTGCACAGCACCATCGCGGTCAGGATGGCCAGCACCGGCGGCATGCCCCAGTACTGCAGGCCGCAGAAAGCGATATACGCGCCGACCATGATGATGTCGCCGTGGGCGAAGTTCAGCATCTTGGCGATGCCGTACACCATCGTATAGCCCAGCGCGATGATCGCGTAGATGCTCCCCAGGCTCAGCCCGTTGATCAGATTGTCCAGAAAAATCATGATGCCTTACTCCTCGGATCGCGTAATGAAACGAAAAGGCGGGACTGGCCCCTTACAAGGCCAGCCCGCTGTATTTTTCCCGGCGGGGATCAGTTTTCGAATACATACTCGCCGTTGACGATGGTCGCGGCCATAGGCGTCTTGCTGACCATGCCGCTGGCATCCCAGACCATGGTGCCGGTCAGGCCGGTCACTTCGATCTCGGTCATCGCCTGGATCATCGCCTCGCAGATTTCCGCGGCGCTCATGTCGGCGGTGATGCCGGCCTTTTCGGCGGCGGCAACCAGGATGTAGATGCCGTCATACGCGTCCGCCGCGAACTGGATCGGGATGGAGCCGAACTGTTCCTGATACTTGGCCACGAAGGACACGGTCTTTTCGTCCTGCGCGGTGGCCACGAAGGGGGTCAGCAGCATGACGCCTTCCGCCAGGGAGGTGTCAAAGCCTTCGATGCTCAGGATGCCGTCCATGCCGTCGATGCCGAAGAACAGGGGCTTGAATTCCTTGGCGGCGGCAACGGTCAGGATCTGGGAGGCGGGGGTGTAGTAGATGGGCAGGAAGACGATTTCCGCGCCGGCGTTCTGAGCGTCCGCCACCTGCACGGTGAAGTCGGTCGTCTCGTCGGTGAAGGTCGTCTCGCTGACGATCTCCAGGCCCAGCTCAGCGGCCTTTTCCACAAAGGTATCCCGCACGCCGGTGGAGTACACGTCCGCGTTGTTGTAGATGATGGCGATCTTGGTGCCCAGCTTGTGCTCGGAAATAAACTGCGCGGAAGCGGCGCCCTGGTTCGGGTCCGTGAAGCAGACCTGGAAGACGTTGTCGGGTTCCACGGCGGCTTCGGAAGAAGCGGACGGCGTCAGCATGAACACGCGCTCCACGTTGGCCACGGCGCCGACAGCCTCGCAGGGCTTGGAGGTGGTGGTGCCCAGGATGAGCTTGGCATCGGCGTCCAGCGCGGCGTTAAAGGCGTTGACAGACTTTTCGATGTTGTGCTCGTCGTCTTCGTTGATCAGCTCGATGCGGTACTTGCCGCCCATTTCGTTGATCTCCTGCGCGGCGATGATCGCGCCGTTCAGGGTCGCCTGGCCGTACAGCGCGGCGGCGCCGGTGGTGGGGCCGATGTGCGCCACTTTCAGCACGACCACATCTTCCTCAGCGAAAACGGGGGTCATGGCCAGCGCCATCAACAGCGCCAGCAGCAGAGCGAACATTCTCTTCATAAACATTTCCTCCTTCAGCGATAGGGTCATATACCCGTGTCCCAGCACGGATGACCAGCCCATTATAATGCTTCCCTAATATTCACGCAAGCTTTTTTCGCATCATCGGGCACGCTTTTTCGTATCTTTTTTGTATTTTTGTATACAGGAAACTGATTACAGCTTCTGCACCCGGGCCAGCTGGCGGTTCTTGTAGGCCGGGTCGCCGGACACCTCGCGGATCACGCTGATTTCCGGGGGCAGGGAGACTTCCCCGCCGGAATAGACGAACAGGATGGCCTTTTCCCGGTCGAAGGGATAAACGTCGATCTCCATCCGGCAGCCTTCGTATTTGAGGCGGTACTTGACCTTGTGAACGCTGTGCAGGGCGCTGTCCCCCTCCATGAGGTAACGGATGTATTCCTTTTCGGAGATGGGCTTTTCGGTGTCCCACCGGGTGCCGTCCTCCGCCAGGTGTTTTTCGGTATAAAAATACAGGTATTCCTCGCCGTTTTTCTGCTGGCGGATGCGGCGCTCCACGTTGGGGCTGGTCGGCAGCAGATAGGTCTGCATCATGTCCAGCGGCAGGGCGCCGTAGCGGGACGCAATCGCCTCAAGGTCCGGCATCCAGATCAGGTACTTCCGCTTTTCGGCCGGCGGCTCCTGCTGGCCCACGATGCGGTAGATGGCCTTCAGGGCGCGGTTGATCTTGTCCTCAAAGTTGACGGCGTTGTCGATCACGTGGTGGTTGTGGTGGCCGCTCCAGGCCCGCAGGGTCCGGTCGTCCATCTCCCGGGCGGACTCGATGGATTCTGTCCTTGCCTCATTGCCCAGGTTGTAGGCGAACTCCGCCCCCTTGGCGCAGGTTTCCAGGTGGAGCACCGCGTCGTAGCCGGAAAGCGCCTGTTCCTCGCTCCTTCCGCCGACGCGCAGCAGCACCTCCCGGAACTCCTCGTCGCTGATGTAGGCCTTATCGTCCAGCAGGGCCCGGTCGTAGAGGATCAGGACGTTTTCTTCCGGCACCGCCAGCGCCGCCTTCAGGGCCAGCTGCTCTTTATGGATCTGGTCGGCGATGACGAAATCCTGAAACGCCAGCATCGTCAGGCACCCGCCGAAAGGACGGATGCCGAAGCCGGAGATCAGCTCGGTGGCCGTTTCGGGGATGGTGATGACCCGCCAGCCGTCCTCCTGCTTGAACTCCTTGAGGATGCGGCTGATCAGCGTGGTCTTGCCGGCCGCCGGGCCGCCCGTCAGCACGATCCGGGTGATCTTTTTTTCCATGGGAACTCCTTCCTTTCTTTCATAAACCCTTTGTAACTGTTCAGTCCACCAGCTATGGATAAGACTCGCATCATTCTGCGGAGGGGGTGATCAGGGGGAAACTTCCCCCTGATTGTAATCCGCAGCGGCGGCATGTACGCCGCGAGGAGCATTTT
>CAMJXZ010000343.1 GCA_946409855.1 uncultured Clostridia bacterium
ACGGTGGCGACCTACGCCAACGTGCACGACGAGCTGCGCAAGATCTACGCCCGCACCCAGGACGCGAAGGATCGGGGCCGGAAAGCCCCCGCCTTTTCCTATAACACCGGCGAGCTCCGCTGCCCGGTGTGCGACGGCACGGGCACGGTCAGCCTGGACGTGCAGTTCCTGCCGGACGTGGACATCCCCTGCCCCGAATGCCGGGGCGCGCGCTACGCCCGGGAAGCCTGGCAGATCCGCCACACAAACCGGGCGGGCGAGGTCCGGTCCCTGCCGGAAGTGATGGCCATGGATGTCCGGACGGCCCTTGATTTCTGCCGGGATATGAAGCTGGTGGAAAGCCGTCTTCAGGTGCTGGACAGTCTGGGGCTGGGCTATCTGACGCTGGGGGAGGCGACCCCCAGCCTTTCCGGCGGCGAGGCGCAGCGGCTGAAGCTGGCCAGCGAAATGGGCAGGCTGCAGACGGATTCCGTGTTTGTCTTTGACGAGCCCACCATCGGTCTGCACCCGCTGGATGTAGAGACGCTCCTCGGCGTCTTCCGGACGCTGATCGGCAACGGGGCGACGGTGGTCGTGATCGAGCATGATCTGGACGTGATCCGCAGCGCGGACTGGGTCATCGATATGGGGCCCGGGGGCGGCGAACAGGGCGGCCGGCTGGTCGCCTGCGGCACCCCGGAGGAAATCCGGGCCTGCCCGGAGAGCGTGACGGGGAAATATCTGTGACGGCGGCTGAGGCGCGGTATGAAATATGAGCATGTGGTCCCGGCTGTCTTTCTGGACAGGCCCAACCGGTTTCTCGCCCGTGTGGCGCTGGACGGCCGGACCGAGACCGTCCATGTGAAAAATACGGGCCGGTGCAGGGAGCTTTTGCTGCCGGGCGCGCCGGTCTGGCTGACGGAGCCCGGGACGCCCGGCAGGAAGACCGCCTATGACCTGATCGCCGTGCGGAAGGACAGCGGCCTGCTGGTCAATATCGACAGCCAGGCCCCCAACCGCGCGGCGCGGGAATGGCTGGAAACGCAGGGGCTGGAGGAAATCGTGCCCGAGTACCGGTACGGGGCGTCCCGGATGGATTTCATGATGCGGCGCGGGAAGGAACGCTTCCTCATGGAGGTCAAGGGCTGCACCCTGGAGATCGGCGGCGTCGGCTATTTCCCCGACGCGCCGACGGAGCGGGGCGTCCGGCACATCCGGGAGCTGATGCGCGCGGCGGGAGAAGGGTACCGGGCGATTCTGGCTTTTGTCATCCAGATGAACGGCGTCACCGAAGTGAGGCCGAATGTGGGGACGCATCCGGCGTTCGGCCGGGCGCTCGGGGAAGCGGCGGAAGCGGGGGTCAGGATCCTGTTCCTGCCGTGCCATGTAACGCCGGACAGCCTGACCGTTACGGCCGGTGTGAGCGTATGAAACGCCGGCGGAACAGACGCCCGTGCCGGGAAAGCCTCTGTAAAACCGGATCCTTACGAACTTTTGACGGGACGGCAAGGATTGATCTTCCGTAGGACGGCAGACCGCGTCTTGCGGATGAGCGGGCAAAACAATGCCGGACAGGAGGGGATGCGCCGTGAGCGGCATCCGATATATCTTTGTGCACGGGCTGTCCGGCTGGGGCAGCTATGACGAAACATACCGGAAAATGCCCTACTGGGGCATGCGGAGCGGCGACCTGATGGCCTTCCTGAAGGAAAAGGGCTTTGACTGTTACGCCGCCTCTGTCGCGCCCGCCGGCAGCGCCTGGGACAGGGCCTGCGAGCTGTACGCCCAGCTGGCCGGCGCGCGGGTGGATTACGGCGAAAGCCATGCCGGGACATACCGGCATGCCCGGTACGGCCGGGATTTTTCGTCCTGCCCGCTGATCCCGGACTGGGGAGAGGATACCCGCCTGGCGCTGCTGGGGCATTCCTTCGGCGGCGCGACGGTGCGCCTGTTTTCGGAGCTCCTGGCCCACGGGGACGAAACGGAGCGCCGGGAAACGCCGTCCGGGGAGCTTTCCCCCTTTTTTGCCGGCGGGATGGAGCGGCGCGTGCACAGCGTCGTGACGCTGGCATCCCCCATGAACGGCACGACGGCCTATGATATGATGGAAGACCCCGGGTTTGATCCCGGCTCCGTGAAGACGCCCTGGTGGAGTGAAATCCTGGCGCGCATGATGGCCCGCGGGACGAGGGCCAGGCCGGATGGACGGGACGCGCGGGACTACGCCGGCTATGACATGCATCTGGACCGGGCGGCGGAGCTGAACCGGCGGATGGCGGTCCTGCCGGGCGTTTACTATTTTTCCGTTCCCTGTTCCTTTACGGACAGGCAGCCGGACGGGACCTGGCGCCCCAGGCGCGGCATCGAACCGCTGTTTGTCCGCCGGTCCACGCAGATGGGCGCCTACCGCGGCAAAACGGCGGGCGGCGTCACGGCTGACGAAACCTGGCGGGAAAACGACGGGCTGGTCAATACCGTCTCCGCGGCGGCGCCCGCCGGCGCGCCCTGCAGAACGCTGGACAAAGACCGGATCGAACCCGGCCTGTGGCAGATGTTCCCCACGGTGAACGGGGACCATATGTGGCCGCAGGGCGGGCTGATGCGCCGGCATGACATCCGGCCGTTTTATCTGGACCTGCTGGCCATGATCGACAGGCTGCCTTAAAGAAAGCGCGCGGCAGGGGACGGAGAATCAATAAAAAGCGAAAGATTACCGCAGGAGGAAACGGCTATGTGGACATGTCCCGTGTGCGGGCGGGCGTTTGCCCGGCAGGACCAGCAGCATTACTGTGTGAAGCCGGAGACGGTGGACGCGTACATCGCCGCGCAGGAGGAAGCGGCGCGGCCCGCGCTGAACCGGATGCGCGATATCCTCCGGACGGCGCTCCCGGACGCGGAGGAATGCATTTCCTGGTCCATGCCCACCTACCGGAAGGGCCGGAACCTGATCCATTTCGCCGCGGCGAAAAAACATATCGGCCTGTACCCCGGCGACGAGGCCGCGGCCGTTTTTCAGGACCGGCTCGAAGGCCTCTCGGTGAGCAAAGGGACCATCCGCTTTCCTTACGGCATTGAACTGCCGGAGGGGCTGATTATGGACATCGCCCGGTGGTGCCGGGAAAAGTATCAGAAATAAAGGGGGATATCGTCCGCGTCCCGGTCCGGCGTCTGCCGCGGAAGGGCATTCCCCGCGTTGCGCACATACGGACACAAACCAAGGCGCCCCGCGCTTATCGCCGCGCGGGGCGCCTTGGTTTGTAAAGGGATTACGGCTCCAGCGTATCCTGTGCGCG
>CAMJXZ010000344.1 GCA_946409855.1 uncultured Clostridia bacterium
TCAGCAGGGCTATGATTGCGGAAAATGGGGCGCAGACGGGTCATTTGGAGCCACCACGGAAGCGGCTGTGAAAAAGTACCAGCGTGACCACGGACTCGATTCTGACGGCATTGTTGGCGTAAAAACGTGGGACGCTTTGGACAGCGGGGAGGTTTCCCTTTATACGGTGAGGATTGAGCATTTGGGCAAATCCGTAGCCGATGAGATAATTAAAAAGTATGGTGGCACAATGACTTTGGAATAAAATATCCGCAGGCCGAAATTTCACGCGGCTGAAAAAAAATGTCACTTTTTTCCTTCCAAATGCTTGCGTTTTCGGGGAAAATAAGTATAGG
Source organism: uncultured Clostridia bacterium (assembly GCA_946409855.1). Taxonomy (GTDB): domain Bacteria; phylum Bacillota; class Clostridia; order Christensenellales; family Aristaeellaceae; genus UBA4246. Next base: position 336 of record CAMJXZ010000344.1, read on the forward strand.
GAGCTGCCGCCCCAGCGCCCAATCAAATCTGAGGTGATTAACATGGAAACAGGAGTGATCATCAGTATCGCGGCGGTGCTTATTTCGCTGGTCGGCCTGATCGCGAGCAGCCGGAAGGACACCCGGTCGGATGCCGCTGCAAATGCTATCATACAGACCAAATTGGACAGCGTGATCACCGGCGTGGACGACATCCGCGTTGAGATGCGCGCCATGCGGGAAACCATCAGCGACCACGGTGAGCGGCTGGCGAAGCTGGAGGCCAGGGCGGCCTCAAACACGCATAGATTGGATGCCATCGAAGGCAAGTGAAAGGAGCGCTGACCATGAAGTATAACTGGAAAAAGTGGGCCTACGCTGCGCTGATCCGCGCGATCCGCACTTTTGCGGAGGCTGCCCTGGCGTACATCGGGACTGGGGCGATCGTCCTGGGGGACGTTAACTGGCTGGCAGCGCTGTCTGCCGGCGCCCTGGGCTTTGTGATGGCATTGCTGCTGGCGCTGGCCGGCCTGCCGGAAGTAAAACCTCCCGAACCGGGAGAGTAATATGGAGGGCAACGCAATGAATGAGCAAGAATCCGCAATGATCCCCTATTTCGCCCACGAGGGCGAGATGAACCGGGCCGAGAGGGCGAACAAACGGCTGTGGATCATCATTATCATCCTGATCATTGCCCTGGTGGGCACGAATGCCGGATGGATCATCTACGAGAATTCGTTTGAGACCTATTATGTCGAGCAAGACGTGCAAACAGACAGCGGGAATTCCGTTGTAAGCGGAACAGGAGATGCGATTTATGGCAACACATGTCCATCAGATTGTGAAGGTCCGAGTCAAAAAGACGAGCGCCAGTAACCCGACAAAGGCATGTCCGACGTGCAAAGGAACAGGCAGGGTAAAGCGGTGATCACGGAGATCAGCAGGAGCGAGCTTTTGCATCTGATGTACGAATGGATGATCGGCCCCAACGCGGAACGGGACAGGGCGATCCTGGCCAGGCGCTTGTTCGATGGAATCACCTATGAACGGCTTGCGGAAGAATTCGATCTGTCTGTCCGGCACACGAAAAAGATCGTCTATGACGCGGAGAACAAGATTTTCAGGCACATCCCAAAATGATAACGGGATGTGCTTTTTTGTTTGCATGAAAAAACATTTTCCCTGTTGACAATGCAATTATAAAATGGTATTATAGTCACGCAAACAGGCGGTGGGCTAACCGCTGAATATAAGGAGGGCAAACACAATGAAGAGCACAGAGGAACTGATCCAGGGCATGAAGGCGCAGACCTACGGGGTTGAGGTTGAGGGCAACAACATCACCCGGGAACAGGCCGCGAAGGTGGCGGCCGGATTCTTCGGAACGAACCATTATGCAAACACAGCAGCGGTGGACGGGTACTACACCTGGAGCGCATGGGACCAGCAGGGACGGAAATGGAAGTTCCAGCGGGACGTCAGCATCAAGGGGCCGGATGATGAGAAGTGCGAGCTGGTGACACCGATCCTCCGGTACGAGGACATGGAGATGTTCCTGGAGCTGCTGCGGCAGCTGCGCCACGCCGGCATGAAGAGCTGCCCGAGCCGGGGATGCGGAGTGCACATCCATGTGGGCCTGAATGGGCTTGACGGACGGGATCACGATGCAAAGAGCCTGCGGAACCTGGCCAACATGATGGCGGGCCATGAGGAGCAGATCGGCCGGGCGATCTGGATTGACAAGGAGCGGACAAACCACTACTGCAAGACGGTCAATCCGGACTTCCTGAAGCGGCTGAACGAGGAAAAGCCGAAGACCATGGAAGCGCTGCGGCAGATCTGGTATGAAGGAAATCACGCGACTTACGGGACCACGCAGCACTACAACGACAGCCGGTACCACATGCTGAACTTGCACGCCAGCTTCACCAAGGGAACCGTAGAATTCCGGCTCTTCCAGTTCGATAATCCTCACGGCGGGAAGCAGGGCGGCATCCATGCCGGACGGATGAAGGCTTACATCCAGCTGGTGCTGGCGATGAGCAACATGGCCAAGGAGATGCGGAATGCGAGCCCGGTTCCCCAGCAGACCGAGAATCAGAAATTCGCCATGTACTGGTGGATGCGGAGGCTTGGGATGATCGGGGACGAGTTCGAGACGGCCAGGATGCTCCTGATCGGCAAACTGGAAGGGAAAACTTCCTTCAGACACGCGGCCTGACGGGCCGTTAAAAAAAGGTTTGCAATACAGCGCAAACATTGTATAATGATTTCAGAAAGCCGAGCCGGGGCGGCGGGTCCCCGGCAGAAGGAGAAGAGGCGATGCCAATGGATCTGGAAAACATGATACCGATTGCCGAATATGCCCGCCGGATCGGAAAGGCTACGATCACGGTGGCGGACAAGTGCCGGCGGGGGAATCTCCCCGGCGCGGTGAAGATCGGCCGGGACTGGTTTGTGCCGAAGGATGCGGAATATCCGGATTACCGGGTAAAAAGTGGGAAATATATTGATGCGAGGAGGACGAAAAAATGAGTATTTGGTATGCTGTCCAGAGGGATCAGGAAGACGATTGGGGAACCGGAAGCAGCAGCCTGACGAAGGCGATTCAGATGGCCCGGACGCAGGTTGGCGAATATCCGGACACGCAGGTCGCGGTCATCGAAAACGACACCTGCATCGACGAGATCCACGACTTTTCGGAGGATGCCTGGCAGATGCTCTACGCCTTTTACGGCAATCCTTCCTGGCAGGAGCTGAACAGCCTGATCCGGTTTGAGTCCGGCGTCGACGAGCCTTACTGCGAGACGGAGGAAGACTATCTCCGGGCGCGGAAAGACGGATTTATCAAATTTGACGGGAAGATGACAACGGTGTGGGGTGACTGACAAGAATGAAAAGAATTAAGGTACAACGACCGCTTCGGCGGTCTTTTTTTATGCACTTTTTTAG
>CAMJXZ010000345.1 GCA_946409855.1 uncultured Clostridia bacterium
ACTGCCTCCACGGCGCGGTCCCAGCTGCTGCCCTGTACCGCCCCGGCGTCCGCCTGTATGGATCCGTAGGCTTCAAGCCAGGATATGCTTCCGCCCGCCTTCATGGGCAGATGCTCCAGCTGGGTGTGCGCCAGGCCGGACTGGAGCTCGATGTACCGGCTGCCGGGCTGTGAAATGAAGGTCTGCCAGTGCCGGCCGCCTTCGCCCATGCCCCAGGCGAAGAGCTTGCGGCCCATCAGCTCATGGGTGGATGTCTGGCACATGCCGTAGCCGGTTTCGTCGACGGCGGCGATAAAGGGCCTTTCGCCCGCGGGCACGTCAAAGAAAAAGTCCATGCTCTGGGGCAGGCAGGTGGGATGGCTGACATCCCAGTGGAGGATGCCGCCCTGCTCCCGGGCCAGCCGGGCGGCGGCGCCCCTGAGCTTATCCGCCTCGGCGTCCATATAGGGCACCGGCACCTTGCTCAGCTTCCCGCCGTAGCCGTACCGGTAGGCTTTCGCGGCCGGGACGACGACCCGCACGCTTTCGGATTCGTTGACCGCCATGTTGCTCCACCAGTAGACGGCGGTATCTTCCTTCAGGGCGTTGTCGATGCGGACCCGCACGTACAGCTCCCTTGCGCGTTCCGGCAGGAAGGCCTCCACCCGGTAGAACAGATGCCGCACCCGCTCAAAGGCGTACATCCGCAAAACAGGGGTTCCGTCCCGCAGGGCCAGCGTTTCACAGGCGACGTCGTCGCAGGTGAAAGGGGTGTGGCCGATGATGCCGCAGTTCCACTCCACGCCGCCGGAAAACCAGGCGTTGCGCAGCGCCAGGTTGGCGGGCTGGAAAACGGGGTTCCTGTGCAGCAGCTCCCGCCCTTTGTCCTTATCGAACAGGGACCAGAGCCGGCCGCCCAGCGCGGGCAGGAAAATGGCTTTCAGATGGTCGTTTTCAAGCTCCACGGCCTTCAGCGCCGTCTCCCGGAGCGTACGGTCATAGCCGTCCTGGATGGTGTAGGGGAGGATGGAATGGATCCGCCCCCAGCCCATGTATTTCGCTTCTTCCTTCGTGACCGTCGTTTCGTCGATCTCGATCCGGGCGTGGGCGTCCCCGGCGCCGGCCAGGTCCGGCAGGGGGTTTTCCGGCCCCAGCGAGGCGGCCGGCAGGGTCATTTCGGTGATCCTGAGTTCCGTCACAGGGCATCCACCTTCCTTCCGTCCGGGTAGAGGATCTCAAAGCGGTTTTCCTTGAAATGGACCGTTACCCGGGTGCCGTCCGAAAAAACGGTCTGCTGGCAGGCCCGGTCCTCCGTGAGGAACAGGTGGTCGGTCATTTTTTCCATGGCCACATGGGTATGCAGCTCGCTGATGACCTGCCACTGCCGGATGTTTTCGTCCAGCGCTCCGCCTTCCGCCGTGTCGCTCATGTAGGGCATGCCGCCGTTCAGGAGGCAGTGCAGGAAACCGGCGGTGCCCTCCGGGATGCCCCATCCGCCCGCTTCCATCTTCCAGGGGATCATGACGCAGTCGTGATAGACCAGGTTGAACAGCGGGACCGGGACGGCCGCGCCGGTCAGGTACGGGGCCCAGTGGCAGAACACCTGGCTGTCCATCGCCCAGTCGTTGACTTCCTCGGAGGAAGGAACGATGCCCCGGGACGTCAGGTAATGGAAGCACCTGGCCCGCCAGCCAAGGCATTCCCCGCGGGTCATCCGGTGGCGGGGATGGGCGCACTCGTCTGCTTCGTTGCAGGTGAACACGTCCAGATACGCGGCCTGCAGGCGGATGCCGGCGCTGAGCAGCTGCTCAAAGTTCCGCTTGACGTATGCGGGCGCGAGGCTGGCGCACAGGTAATTCTGCCTGCCGCCCGCCCAGATGGCATGGCCGTAGATGCTGCCGTCCGCGCTCTGGCAGGCGTTGTCCGGGGTGTAGGTCGGCGCGTCCAGGTAATAATCCCGGTACTGGTCGTGGATGCCGAACAGATAGCCCAGCTCCGCCATCGTGTCGGACAGCGCCTTCATCCCTTCCCAGCCGCCCAGCTCCCGGCAGGGGGGCAGATAATCCGGGTGCTGGTTGTCATACCCCGGCTGGCCCCATCCGTCCTGGTGCAGGTACAGGCGGGTGACCCCCAGGGCCTTGAGGCGGCGTACCCGCTCCTCCCAGTGGGAAAAGGGAACCAGCGCGTCGTTCTTTTCCGGGTGCTCCCGGTTGTAGTAGCGGGAATCCGGGGTGACGTGGGTCTTGCCCGCCACGTGCATCACGCAGCAGCCGGTCAGCCGGGCCACGTTGGGGTTGGCCTGCGCCTTTTCCCGGAGCGTCACGGGCTTGCCCTCTTCATCGGCCAGGGAACGGTACAGCCTGCACAGATCCCGGTAGCCGCTCCCTCCGGGCAGGAACCAGCAGGACACCGTGCGCTGATACCGCATCCTGCCCAGCGACGGCAGGTGCCGCGCCCAGATCCGGGTGGGGCCGCCGGCGGGATGGGAAACGGTGTATTTGGCGTCCCAGGGGGAACGGACCCAGGCCAGGTAGCTGCCTTCCCCGGTCACTTCGCCCCACCAGGGCATATACGCGGCCTCGGAGCACATCTGCCCGTCAAAGGGAAGTTTTTGGCAGGCTTCTTCCGGCCAGTCCGCCGGCAGCAGCTGTCCCTGCATGGTATTGAGCGCCGCGTAGGCGCCCGGTCCCTCAGCGATCAGCGGGGCGGGCCAGATCACTTCCCGGAGCCGCACGCCGTCCTCCCTACGGACGGAAAAGGTGCAGTCCAGATGGCCGTCGGTCCCGGAAAGGAGCGTTTCCGTTTCAAACAGGAACCCCGGATGCCCCGGGATGCCCTGGTAAACGGCGCGGAAGCCCCGGCCCAGGCCGGTGGTCACGGGTTCGGTCCGGACCGTTTCGCATTGATCAAAGGCGATCTGCGTCCCGTCGGCCAGGATCAGATGGGGCGGACGGTCCGGGTCAAACCGCCACACTTTGCCATACGCTGAGACAGAGCCGTCCTCCGTCAGGAAAATCTGCTGCTGATTCATGTGCATATCTCCGTTCGTCCGGCACAGGATTTGGATGAAAGGGGGCCGCTCCCCCTGCGCAGGAAGCGGCCCCCGGCTTGGGCATCTGGTATTGCGCGAGCGCGGGATTACCAGCCGTACTGGGCGGCGATCTCGGTCACTTTCTCGGTGGCGGGGCCGTAATAGGCTTCCGCCCGGGCCTTCATCTCGGCGAACATTTCGGCCACGGGCTTGCTGCCGGAGATGATGAGCCAGT
>CAMJXZ010000346.1 GCA_946409855.1 uncultured Clostridia bacterium
TTCTTTTCCCCTTCCACATTGCGGATGACGTCCATCAGGTAATTGGCGTTAAAGGAAATCCGAAGCGGCGCGCCGCTGGTCAGAAGGGGCAGCTCCTCCCTCACCTCGCCCCGTTCCGCGCGGGAATTCATGTAGAGGATGTTTTCCTGTATGTCCAGGGTGATCAGGTTGTTCTTTCCTTCCCTGGCCATCAGGCTGCAGCGCTCCAGCGCTTCCAGCATCGGCACCTTTTCCACCGTCAGCACCATGTCGCTCTGGGAGGGGATGACGTGGCGGTAATCGATGAATTCCCCTGTCAGCAGAGACGTATACAGCTTGACGTTCTCAAAGGAGATCATGATGTGCGTCTGGTTGAAGGTCATCACGACCTCTTTTTCCGCGTCGTCCGGCAGCATCTTGGAAAGCTCGTTCATCACCCGGCCCGGGATGATGGCGGTCATGTACTCTTTTCCGTCCGGCACCTGGTTTTCCGCCCCGATGCACTGCAGGGACAGTCGGAACCCGTCCAGACCCACCAGCCTGGTTTCGTTTCTGCCGCACTCCACCAGCACGCCGGTCAGCACCTTGTGGCTCTCATCGTTGGACACCGCGAACATCACGTGGGAAATGGCACTCCTGAGCTTCCCGCAGGACAGGCGGATCACATTGCCGGACGAAATATCGCTAATCAGCGGGAAATCCTCCGTGGACATGCCGACCATGTTGGTCTTGCTCCCGCTGGCCCGGATCACCGCCCGGCCCTTGTCGTCGATCTGGACCGTCACATCCCCGCCGGACTGCCTGCGCATCAGCTCGTTCAAAAGCCGGGCGGGCAGCAGGATCTCGCCTTCCTCCGCGATTTCCGAGGAAATCTGCGTCTTGATGGTCATTTCCCCGTCGGTGCAGGTGAGCAGGAGGCCGTTGTCATTGCTTTCCACCATGACGCATTCATACGCCTGTTTGATGGGCCGCACCGAAATGGCGCGGGTCACCATGTTCAGGCCGTAGTTGATTTCGTTGATATTGACGTTGAATTTCATCGATCAGGTCATCCTTTCAGAAAGATGGGTTCGCGGGAGCGCCTTTGAAAGGGGAAGCGCTCCGGAGCGGTAATGGTATATACCTATAAACCGTAGTAGAAGAAGGCCCTGCGGAAACTGTGGAAAAGAGGGCAGAACGCCGCATGAAGGAAGGTTTTCCCGCGTTTTCCGCAGGGGAAAAAAGAGGGGATTGATCCGAAGTTATCCGCTCCTTATTATGACACAAAAAGCGGAAAAACACAAGCGGAGGAAAAACAGGCGTCCGATCAGCCGTTTTTCGCCGGGAAACCCGGAAAAAGGACGGGATGATCCGGCTTTTTTCAATCGCCGCCGGGGAAAAAGGCGGGTCGGAAAGAGTTATCCGCAGAATCCACAGCCGTCTTTTCCCCGGGCTGCGGATAAGAGGGATTCCCTTATAAAACCCGCGGGCCGCGGCCGTTCCGGCCCGGAGCCTCAATGAAAGTGCATCCGGTTATCCGCAAGCCGGCTATGGATGATGTTAAGCGGCTACTGGACGGCCCAGCGGAGCATCGTTGAGATGTTGGAAAGATCGGTCAGCGTCAGTTCGTCGGAATACAGGGCATAGGCGGCGGAATCGTCGGAAAAATAGAAGCAGTGGGCCCGGTCGTCCGTGGCGTAAAGGGCGGGCATGGACAGGATGGAATAGCCGGATACATTGTCCGTCCGGATGGAGGTGGGCGACAGTTCCTTTTTGAGCTGCAGCGGGGCGGCCAGGGCGGGCTGGCCGCAGGTCATCGTAAAGCTGGGGTAAGTGAGCGTAGCCACCAGGGCCTGGTTCCCCTCAAAGGGTACGGAGCGGACGTTCCCCCGGAAGCTCCCCTGGGGGAAAACGGGCAGGGGGTGGGCAAAGACCCGGGCCAGGGCCGTGGCGTTTTCAGCGGAAAACGCCCGGACGGGCGGAGGATATTCCGCGTCCACCCAGACGGTTCCGGAAGCGGCGCTTTCTTTGGCCCCGGGCTTGACGATCAGGATCGTGACCAGGAAGAAAAATACCGCGCAGAACAGAAACACGAGGAGGACGCCGAAAAAGCGGCCGGTTTTTTTGAGGATCATTTCCGGGTTTTTCTCCTTTTGCCTTCCTTCAGCTGGTGCTTCGCTTCCGCGGCGGACGCGCCCAGGATGCCCAGCAGCAGGCAGACCAGGCCGGTGATTTTCCCGTCCGGATAACAGGGAAGCAGCAGCAGGAACAGGCCGAAATGAAAGAACGTGAGCAGAGAGGGGACGCGGTATTTCCCCGTCAGCAGGAAGGGGAAAAAGATTGCCCCCGCGGGGTGCAGCACATACAGGAACAGGGCGTACAGAAGCACCGACACGTTCCCAAGGTCGGGAAGCACGCGGGACAGAAAGAAAGGCGCTCCCTCAAGCAGCAGGGAAAGAAAAAGGGAAAGCAGGAAAAACAGGAGACCTTTTTTCTTTTCCGTCATGCTTTTGTCCCGGGCGCGAACAGGGCCAGCTGGATCACGTCGTGGTACGCGCCTTCCCGGTAGATCTCGCTTTTGAGGACGCCCTCCCGGACAAACCCGCACTTTTCATAGGCCCGGAGCGCGGCCTGATTAAAGTCCATCACCGAGACCTTCTGCTTGTGCAGGTTCAGTTCCCGGAACCCGAACCCCGTCAGCACGGTGAGGGCGTCGGTGCCGTACCCCTTGCCGCGGAAGGCTTTTTCGCCGATCAGGATGCCCAGCTCCCCCCAGCGGTTTTTCCAGTCGATCTTGAAAAAGCCGCACCGGCCGATCAGGATGCCGGATTCGGCGGTCTCGATGGCGAACTGGTATTCCCCGTGGGTGAAGCTGCTCTGGCCGGAGGCCCAGCGGGCCTCGTCCTCCATGGAGGAGGGATAGAGCATGCCGCTCAGGGCGCCGCGCATGGTCTCGTAATCGTTGACGAAGCGGTGCGTATCGGCCAGATCCCCCTGTTCCAGCGCGCGCAAAAGGACCAGTTTTCCCTGATACATGGTTACTCGGCCGCCTCCTCCATCAGGATCAGCGAATTCCCGACCCGTTTTTCCGACCGGCTGCCGCCGGAATTGTCCGACCGGGTGAAGGGCTGGCCGGACTGCTGGGACGGCGTCACCATCGTCGCGGAAGGCCCGCCGTCGAGGTTTACGGCGAGGACCGCGCCCAGGTCCAGCAGCACCGTCTGCGCCCATTCCAGCTGCATGCCGTAGCTGCCGGCCCGGTAGCCCTCGATCACCAGGAAAAACC
>CAMJXZ010000347.1 GCA_946409855.1 uncultured Clostridia bacterium
CGATCAGGCTGCCGTGGGTGTTGCCGGTGCACATCCGGGCGTGCTTCACGTCCGGGACCCCGGGCAGGCCGATGTCGCCGCAGCTGACCAGGACGCCGCCGTACTCAAACCCGCCGTCGGGCCGGTCGCTGACCGCCCAGCACAGGTTGTGGCTGTTGAGCGAACTGTAAATGAAGTAGTACCTGCCGTTGAACTTGCGCATGGAGCTGGCCTCGCCGAAGGGTTGCTGCTCAAAGGGGGTACCCTTGGCCTCTTCCCCGGTCAGTACGCCGATGTACCGAAGCTCGTCCCCGGAAATCACCGTCAGCATGTCGTTGGTATCCAGCTCGAAGAACATCGGGCCGTGCTTGGTGGGGGTGGAGCCGTCCAGCAGGATGGGGTTGCCGCCGAAGGCAAAGCCGGTGTACAGGTAGAGCCGCCCGTCCTCGTCCATCAGGCAGCCGGGGTCAAACTGGAAGGGCTCGCCGCGCTTGCCGATGGGGGTGCCGTCCTCGTATTTGACGTACCCGTAGAACTGGTATTTGCCGGCCGGCTCGTCGCAGACCGCCACGGAGATCATCTTGGTGCCGCCCATGAAATAGTACAGGTAGTACCGGCCGTCCGGGCCCACCACCATGTCCGGCGCGGCCAGGCCGTTGGTCAGGCGGATCCTGGGGGCGGCGGGATCCTGCTCGCGCCGGTAGATGCAGCCGTGATACGTCCAATTGCCCAGGTCGTCGACCGGGGCGGACCAGCAGACGTAGTCGCCCAGGCAGAAGTTCAGCCCATTGAACAGGTCGTGGGAACCGTAGATGTACACGCGGCCGTTGACGATGTGCGGCTCGGCGTCCGGTACGTATTCCCAGCTGGGGAGATAGGGGTTCAGTGCCTGTTTGGTGCTCATGGGAATCTCCTCCTATGCTGACGCGGAATGGTGACGGGTTACTTGAGCAGGTATCGGTCGATGATGTACGCGGGGGTGCAGCTCCAGGCGTGGCAGTAGCTGTTGACGATCCGTCCGCCGTAAGGGGAGCCGTCCGGGTCGGCCGGGTCCCAGCTTTCCCAGAAGGTGTCGGAGCCCGTCCGCAGCATCCCGCCCCAGTAGTCTCTCAGGTGCTTTTCCGCCGGGCCGCGCTGCCCGGCCTTCAGCAGGGCCATCACGTAGTAGTGGTGCATGTAGGGGGTGCTCATCCTGGGGCTGCCGGGATAACGGAGGGCCAGGTCCAGAGCCTGCGCCGCTTTCTCCGGGGGCATCACGCCGGCCAGGATCATGAAGATCTGGGAATGGACCGAGACCTGATTTCCGGCCAGGAAGCAGCCGAGCGCTTCCGACCACAGCAGGCGCCGGGCCGCCTGCCGGAGCGCTTCCGCCTTCTCCTGGTAAAACGCTTCGCGGGTCTGGTCCCCGGCCCGGGCGCAGAGGGAAGCGGCCGCGTCCAGCGCCTGGATGAGCACGCCCTGCAGGGCCGCCCTGCGGTCCAGGTCGTCGCTCCAGTCGATGAAGGAACCGGCCGCCGCCTCTTCCGTGACGATCCCGTCCTGTGTCAGGCAGTGCTCCAGCACCCAGTCCGCCTGGAAGAGCGCCGGAGAAAGCAGGTCTTCCAGCGCTTCTTTGTCATCCGTTTCTTCCAGGTATTCAAGGAGCGCCGGCAGGAACAGCAGCGCGTAATCGGTCAGGTAGGTATCGTCCGCGGCGGGTTCCTTTTCGGTAAAGACGTTGGCGCTCATGCGGCCGTCCGGGAAGCGGGAGCCGGCGAACAGGTACAGGCACCGCTTGATGAGGGGGATGCTCCGGAAGGAGATGTAGGAGGTCAGCGCCTGCAGCCGCAGATCGCCCAGCCACAGCCGGCGGTCCCGCTTGGGGCCGTCTTCCAGCACCTGCTGGGTGCATTCGCCCAGGGTGCGCAGGCTGGCTTCGTAGATCTGCCGGAGCTCTTCGTCTGGAAAGGACCGGGCGGGAAGCCTGCTTTCGTCCGCGGAGCTTTCCCCGGTGCAGCAGGCGCCGCGCAGCAGCAGCTGGTACTTGGGGCTGGTGTCCAGCACCGTCACCAGCACGTACCGGAAGGCGTACCGCCGGGGGAGGGCAAGCTGCGCGGGCAGGATGTCGATATGCGCCTCTTCCTGCTGGATCCAGCTGCTGGAAAGCCAGCCGCTGTACTGCCGCGGGTCCTCCGAAAACTCGCCGGGGATTTCCGCGAAGGCAACGCGGATATAGGCCGGCGCGTCCTGGAAGGATCCGGCCTGGCCCAGCGAAAGGGACAGGCGGCCGACGATGTGGCGCCCGAAATCCAGCAGCACCCGGTCCCCCTTGCGCAGGGGCTGCTCCGGAAGCGCATCGAAAGAAATCTCCCGGCCGTTCACCCGGCAGGAAACCGGCGCGGGGTATTGGGTATAGCGGAGCCCGGGCTTCAGCGCTTCCGCTTTGGCCAGCAGGCGGCTGTCATTTTTCGGCTGAAAACCAGGGATGATCGAAATCAGCTGCATCCGGTCCGCCTCTTTCTCATGGAATGGCCGCGTGAATGAAACAACGAATTGAACTCTTACCAACATTATATGCCCTATATTGGAAGTTTGCCATACACAAATTTATCCTGTTTGGCTGACTTATTTTGATATATTCTGTAAATTTCTGGTACGGGACGGACAGGATTTTGCCAATTTATCCGGACGATTAATATTTGTCCTGCTGAATTGACAAATCCGGAATGAACTGTGTATACTGGCGGTAACGAAAACCCGGCGGGGGAGGAGCGCTTATGACGGAACAGCAGCTGATGGAACTACTGCGCACACTGAATGAAAGCGAGCTTTTTTACCGCAGTTACCGCCTGGCGCGCTCCAGCCCGGAAGGGTTTGGGGCCTACCTGGCCCGGCTGGACCCGGAGGAGATCCGCCGCAAGGAGCTCCTGATCCCGGAATGGCCGGAGACGATCCGGCCGGAATACCTGGAGGAGACCTTTTTTACGCCGGACCGGCGGGTCGGGATCCACGTGTCCAAGCACAACTGCTACACCCCCGCGGTGCAGCATCATCACGATTTCTTTGAGATGTTCTACGTCCTGGAGGGCCAGTGCGTCCATCAGGTGCGGGACAATCATTCCCGCCTGCGCGCCGGGGATATCTGCCTGATCCAGCCCAAGGTGGCGCACTCGCTGGACGTCAGCGACGAAAGCGTCATCGTCGACGTGCTGATGCGCCGCTCGACCTTCCGGCAATACTTTTACAGCATCCTGCAGGGGGATAACGCGCTGGC
>CAMJXZ010000348.1 GCA_946409855.1 uncultured Clostridia bacterium
GACGGGGAGACCCTGGCCTTTCACCGGGCGAAAGCCAAGGAACTGCTCGCGTACCTGATCGACCGGAACGGAAAAGGCGTGACCCGGTCCGGCATCTTTGCCGCTCTGCGGGAGGACGGGATGTATGACCATTCCAGGCAGAAATACCTGGACGTCATCATCCGCTCCCTCCGCGAGACCCTCAGGGAAGCGGGGATCGAAGGGATCCTGGAGGTCAAAAGCGGGTTTCTGCGCGTCCGGACGGAAATGCTGGACTGCGATCTGTACCGTATCCTGAAAAACGATCCGGAGGCCGTCAACGCTTACCGGGGGGAATACATGCAGGAATATCCCTGGGCGGTCTTCAATACGGAATCCCTTTCGCCGCGAGGGTAAAGCAATTGTGTATAAAGCCTCTTTTCGACAGGAAATACCGCCAAAAAGCAGAATATTTATATGTTTTTTTCCTTTGTTTGATGGGTATTTGATGGATGAGGCGTGATTAATATAAAGCTACATATGTCAATAAGGAAGTGTTTCCCCATGAAACGGCGATTTCCGGCACTGCTGACCGCGGGTTTACTGCTCTTTGGCTGCGTGTCCGCCTAGACTGTGCCGGAGGCAAACCTGTATTTCCCCGCGGGTATGTCCCGGATCAAAAAAAATAAAAGGAGCAAAGAACAATGGATAAGGAACTTCTGAAAAAAGCGCTGCCCAAGGGCATCATTCTCGGCGTTGTGATCGCGCTTTGCTACGTTGTGATCCGCCTGCTTCTGAACGGGGGCACCTTCTTTGGTCATCTGTTCTCCGTTTACGGCATCCTCACCCTCATCTGGGTCCCGATCGCCTGGGTCTCCTATTACTATACCAAGGAAAAGAACGGGTCCGGGAAGTAATGATCTGAAGATGCGCTGCCTGCTTTTTTGGAGCGGACGGCGCATTTTCGGGATGATTTCGTGTGAGAAAAGGGCCCGCAATGTGAATGAGCGCCGCGGCCCGCGGCACGGCTGTCCGGGTCATATTTGACAAACGGGCATTCTTATTTATATAATACCGTTCATGTTTCCGGAAAGAAGGAGGAAGGCAGTGGCATGGAGTATATCCTGGAAACCAATAACCTGACGAAGGTATACGGCCAGAAGGAAGCCGCCAGGGATGTCAATCTGCATATAAAGGAAGGGCAGATCTACGGCCTGATCGGCAGGAACGGCGCGGGCAAGACCACCATCATGCGTATGATCAGCGGGCTGTCGAAACCGACAAGGGGCAGCTATTCCCTGTTCGGAAAGACCGGGTTAGAGATGCGGATGATGCTGAAGAACGTAGGCGTGCTGATAGAGCATCCCGGATTGTTTCCCCGGCTCTCCGCATATGAGAACCTGAAGATCAAGTGCATCGGCATGGGCATCAGGCCGAAGGGATATGTGGAGGAGCTGCTCAGGACCGTCGGACTGGAAAACACCGACGCAAAGAAAGGAGCCGGTTCCTATTCCCTGGGAATGCGGCAGCGCCTGGGCATCGCGCTGGCGCTTGTGGGCGATCCCAAACTGATCGTCCTGGACGAACCGATCAACGGCCTGGATCCGCAGGGCATCGTCGAGGTGCGCGAGACCCTGGCAAAGCTGCGGGATGAGAAGGGCATCACCATCATGGTTTCCAGCCACATCCTGGACGAGCTTTCAAAAGTCGCCGACGCCTACGGCGTCATCCATGAAGGGACGCTGCTGGATGAATTCAGCGTGGAGGAACTTCACGCTCGCAGCGGGAGCAGCCTGATCATCCGCACGGACAATACCCCCGGAACACTGAGCGTGCTGGAGGGGATGAACATCCGCGGCGCGTCCCGCGAGCCGGACGGCAGTCTGAGGATCACGGAAGGAACGGACAGGCGGAAAGAGATCTCCAGGGCCATCGTCCAGGCGGGGATCGGTCTGGAGGAGATCTACCTGCGCACGACGACTCTCGAGGAGTACTATCTTGGCATGACCGGAGGTGAACACAATGGTTAACCTGATCAGGATGGACCTGTACCGGATGAGGAAAGCCAGGTCGTTTATCGTCTGCCTTATTCTGGCCTTTGTGCTGGCGCTGATTTACATGCCGCTGGGAAAGCTGATATTCACGCTGGCAAAATCCCTGTCGAGCGAGTTCAACGAGACCTTCATCGCCGAAATGAGCCTTTCGAATATCATTATCAATCCGTTTCCCATGATGGGCATGATGATGGCGCTGCTCTCGCTGTGCTACTTCTTTTATGCGGACGTGGAAAACGGATATATCAAGAATATCGCCGGTCAGATGCCGCTGAAAGGGTTCACCGTCCTGTCCAAGTTCATTGCGGCGATCGTGCACAATCTGATCTTTGCCGCCGCCGGGATCGCCGGGAACCTGATCGGTTCCATGCTTGTGCAGAAGGTCGTCACGGACGGCAACCTGCTGGACAGCATCCGTGTCCTGGTGCTCAGACTGATGCTGCTCCAGAGCATCAGCGCCATACTGCTCATGGCGGTGGCCACGCTGCGCAGCAAATCGCTGGGAATGATCCTGGCGGTCGTGTTCGGAATGGGACTTACCGGACTGATTTATTCCGGGATCAGCGAAGCCCTGAAGCCGGTTTTCGGCCAGGGAACCGATATCAGCGGTTTTATGCCGGACAGCGTGATGGGCCGGTTTCCCCTGGATACGTTCAAGGCTCTGGCGGTCTCCATCGGGTGGGGAGGCGTTTTCCTGCTGCTGGCGATCCGGGTGTTCGACCGGAAAGATGTAAAATGACCCTGAGGTCATTTGCATAAATCTATCAAAAAACGGAGGAATTGAAAAATGGGTATTGCGGGAGTTATTTTGGGTATTCTGGCAATCGGGTGCGCACTGTTAGCCACATTGCTTTTCGGTACCGCCGGTCTCATTGCGGCCATTGTGCCGGCTGCTGTGGCTGTGGTTCTGGGTGTTCTGAAGAGGAAGAATGATAAGAAGGGCGGTATCGCCGCCATTGTTATCGCTGCGTTGGCGATCGTCCTGGCCATTGCGATGAACGGTTTCTGGGCGTCCGGTTTTGCAGAACTGCACAAAAAAGCTCTGGAATACAAACCCGATGGTCTGTGGGCAAAGGTCACCGAAAACAACAACGGCGGCCTGATGGGCATCATCAGCAAACTGCCCTCTGACGAAGCAAGCGTCAACGCGCTCATGGATGAGATGACAGAACTGAATGATGCTGACAGAAAGGAACTCAGGGAAATTCTTGA
>CAMJXZ010000349.1 GCA_946409855.1 uncultured Clostridia bacterium
TCCCCAAATGCCCGCGTAGTACAGCAGGGCGGCGACGAGGCCGTAGCCGGTCATCAGCACCGATTCGGGATCAAACGACACATGCAGAAACGTTTGCGTCAGAAAGTCCAGTACGCCGAATACGTTCATATTCAATCTCCTTCTGATTGAAAATGGAAACCAACTGCCCTTATTATCCGTCAAAACACGAAAAAAATCCAGTATCCAGCCTGTGTTTTTTCCGGAAGAATCTTTAAAAATCCGGAAACTTTTTCCGCTTTTCCCCATCCGCCCGTGCCGGCGCCCTGATACCCCTGTTCGCGGCCGGAAAAGCAGCGGGTCATTGACAGATTTTTCCCTCCTGTGATAAGATAAAGGTGAAAAAACAACCCACACATTCATCCGACCGCTGCGAAAGGAGCAATAGTTATGAAACGGTTCTTTGCTGCGCTGCTCTCGGTCTGTCTCCTGACGGGCTGCCTCATGCTGCCGGCGGCGTCCGAAGAGGAGGAAACCTTCTATATTTACAGCGAATCCGCCTTCGGCCTGCTGCGCAACGTCGGCGAGGCGCTGGCGGAAGGGGCGGACCCGGCGGCGGTCCGCGCCAAAATGGCCCAGGTCGCCGAAGAGATGGATTTCCAGCAGGAATTCGAATTCGCCTGCGAAAACGTCGCCGCGTACGACAACGCCAACTACCGCAAAATCCGCAGGCTTCTGGACGGTGAGGAACAGCGCAGGCTGGACATCCGCACCCCCGCCGCGGGGGACTCCTACTGGGGCAGCTGGTCCGCCTACGAAATGCCGGAGGAGCTGAACGACGCCGCCCGGGCCTTTCTGGAAGATCCCAAGGCGGAATACTGCTTTGAGCCCTTCTGGTGGCTCGAGACCGATTTCAAGTCCGTCCTGGGCACGCCCTTTGACAGCTTCAAGCCCAGCCGGCCCCGGGCGGGGTACGCCTGCGTAGTCATCCGCAAGGGCGCCCAGATCCTCCCGGACACGAACTGGAAGGCCGACGAGGACATCAGCCAGGAGGCTCTGTACAGCGCCGTCAGCTCCCTGGCCTGGGCCCTGGAAGAGGACGCCCCGGTGCTGACCGGCAACCCGAACCTGGCTTCCACCTTCTGGGTGTTCGATCTGAGGTACCCCTTCCACGGCTACTACGGCGACAGCGCTGAAGACGCCATCAAGGGCTACGATCTGGACATCTCCCTGTCCGTGATCAGCGCCGCCTCGAAGGAACCCATCGCGGAAATCGCCCAGTCCGAAAAGCTGTCCTCCACTATTTACGGCTGGGAAGACTGGGGCGCGGCGCCGGATGTGCCCAACCTTTCCCAGAACACGAAATATGAAACCTTCGTCCGGGACGTCCGGGTGGCCCTGGGCCGGGAGCGGAGCGCCGACCTGGTCAACCGGAAGATCAACTACGCCAACGCGCCCAAGGTGCTCAACGCCCTGCTCCTGAAGCAGGCGGACGCCGCGGACGACCCCTGGGAAAAGGCCATCTACGAAGCCGGCGCCCGGGACATCGATATGGAAGGCGAGCAGCTCTCCTTCTCCCTCAGGACCTTTGACCCCAGGCTGGAAGAAATGTCCCCCTATTCCCAGGAGGAAAACCTGGACAGCTGGCTGAGCCAGGCGCTGTACCACACGGCGGAATCCGCGCTGAAGGTCACGGTGAACGTATACAAGGGCATCCTCACCCACACCAGCATGAACAACCTCAAAAAAGAGGTCAAGGCCGCCGCCGCCAGGGCCAGGGAGGCGTTTGAGAACGAGAACCTGCAGGAGGCCATCTTCCGGCTCCTGGCCCCCTCTCCCCTGGCCGGCAAGGCCAAAACCGCCGAAGACCTAGTGACGCCCGACAGCGCCTTCGAGGACTGGACCTACATGGCCCTCAGCCATACCGGGCAGGAGATCACCCCCCAGGCCCTGGCCCCGCTGTTCTACCCGGTGAAGAACCGCCGGCTGATCACTGAGGACGGCCCCAACGGCCTTCGGGTCGAGTTTACCGGCGTCGACGCGCCCAAAGCGCTCCACGACACCGCTCAGAAGGTGCTGGACGACCTGGCCTTCGCCCGGCAGAAGGACCGTCCGGACGAAGCGCCCCAGGCCACGCTGCGCAAGGCGCTGGCGAACGCCGCGCTGACGGAAAAAGCGGACACGCTCCTGTCCTTCCCCGTGCCCATCCCCGCCGATCCCTGGACGCTCCACCTGATCCCGCAGGAATTCCAGGATTATCTCAGGAGCTATGATTACGAGGAAACCGCGGAACGGCTGACCGAAAGCGCGGAGCAGCTGCCCGAGATAGCGGCCCGGTCCATACCCAAAAACGGCAGGCTGAGCGGCGGCACCAGCGGGGCGTCCACGGTCATCCTGAAGGTGTCCGAGAACTCCCGGCCCACCTACGTCTGCATCCGCAGCGCGTCGTCCGGCAAGGTCGTGGCCACCGCCTTCATCCACCCGGGCAAACAGGTGTCGATGGACGTGTCCCCCGGCAAATACTACATCGATTTCTGCTCCGGCCCGTACTGGTACGGCGAGGAGGATCTTTTCGCCAATGCCGGCAGCTACACCAATATGGACGACCCCGTGACGTTCCAGCGGAACTATTCCCATACCTATATCCTGGAAACTAGCGATGAAGGCACCATCGGCGTGCACAATGTCGATCCGGAAGAATTCCGCAGAAAGAACCAGTAACCCCTTCCCCCATATCCCTTCAGGCCGCCGCGGAGCGCTTCCTCCGCGGCGGCCTTTTCCCGCTTCGCGGCCCGGAAACGCGCCTGCCTTGGGCACAAGAGGCTTCCCCGGCCGGGCCCGGCAAAAGCCGCCCATGCTCCGCTGCCCGAATTTTGCCAGATTTTTTTCCGGAATTTTTTCAAAAAGGGCTTGTCAAGTCTCCGTAAATGTCGTATACTATGCGTGTAGGGTTTAGCACTCACTTATCACGAGTGCTAACAACAGTCAAGGAGGTCTGACTCATGAACATTAAGCCCCTGTTTGACCGCGTGGTCATCAAGAACGTTGAAACCGAAGAAGTCACCCGCGGCGGCATCGTCCTGCCCGGCTCTGCCAAAGAAAAGCCCCAGATGGCCGAAGTGCTGGCCGTCGGCCCCGGCGGCATGGTGGACGGCAAGGAAGTCGCCATGCAGGTGAAGGTCGGCCAGAAGGTCATTTACAGCAAATACGCCGGCACCGAAGTCAAGCTGGACGATCAGGAATACATCCTGGTCCGTCAGAGCG
>CAMJXZ010000350.1 GCA_946409855.1 uncultured Clostridia bacterium
TATTCTGCATTATTCCGGGAAATTCCTGCCTGTCCGAAAAAATATTTTATATTTTTTTCGGCCTCTTCCCATTTCCCGCCGTCAGGAACGGTACGCCGCGCAAACCGCCGGCAGGTAAAAAAGAAAGGACGGACGCAAAAACGCACCGCCCGGCCGACAGGCAGGGCGGTGTGTTCGTCCGGCAGGAAGCGGGAAAACCGCGCCGCCGGCCCTTCAGCCGGGGCGCTTTCTGGCAGGGCAGTCCGCGCCGCAGGAGGCGCAGGCATCGCAGCAGCTGCCGCCGCGTTTTTTTCTCCCCGCCCTTCGCAGGAAGAAACCGCCGGCCGCCATCCCCGCGACGGCCGCCAGGATCAGGATATCCCAAAGATTCATACGTTTCTCCTCAGCCCAGTCCGAACGCCAGGCCGATCAGCCGGACGATCAGCGCCGCGGCCCAGGCGATTAAGCACTGCCAGAACACCACGCCGGCCGCCCATTTGAGCCCAAGCTCCCGGCGGATGGCGGAAAACGCCGCCACGCAGGGCGTATAGAGCAGACTGAACACCAGCATGCAAACGGCGGAGAGCACCCCCAGGGAAGCCACGCCCTCCGCAAACAGCGTCTCCATCACGGAAACCACGCTTTCCTTCGCCAGAAAGCCGCTGACCAGGGAAACGATGATCCGCCAGTCCCCCAGGCCCGCCGGTTTCATCACCGGCACCAGCAGGCCGGAGATCGCCGCCAGGATGCTGCCCTGCGAATCCGTCACCGGGTTCAGGCGGAAATCGAAATTGGAAAGGAACCATACCACGATCGTCGCGATCAGGATCACGGAAAAAGCGCGCTGCAGGAAGTCCTTGCACTTTTCCCACAAAAGCTGCGCCACATTGCGGGGGCTGGGGAAGCGGTAGTTCGGCAGTTCCATCACAAAGGGCACCGCCTTTCCCTGAAAGAGCGTCCCCTTGAACACATACGCCGCCAGGATGCCCATCAGGATCCCCAGGATGTACAGCCCGGTGATGATCAGCCAGCTCACCTTCGGGAAAAAGGCGTTCGCGAAAAAGCCGTAGATCGGCAGCTTCGCCGTGCAGGACATAAAGGGCGTCAGCAGGATGGTCATCCGCCTGTCCCGCTCGCTGGGCAGGGTGCGGGTGGAAATGACCGCCGGCACCGTGCAGCCGAACCCGATCAGCAGGGGCACGATGCTGCGCCCGGACAGCCCGATCCGCCGGAGCAGTTTGTCCATCACGAAGGCCACGCGCGCGATATACCCGCTGTCCTCCAGGATGGACAGGAAGAAAAACAGGATGATGATGATGGGCATGAAGCTGACCACGGTGCCCACGCCCTCAAAGACGCCCTTGACCACCAGGTTCTGGATGGTCTGGTTGACGTGGACGCTCTCCATCCCCCTTTGGGTCAGTCCCTTGAGGGCGTCGATGCCGCCGGCCAGCAGGTCCTGCAGCACCGGACCGATCAGGAAAAAGGTCAGACAGAAGATCAGACCCATGATCCCGATGAAGACCGGGATCGCCGAATACTTGCCCGTCAGGACCCGGTCGATCTTCTGGCTGCGGATGTGCTCCCTGCTTTCGTGCGGCCGGATCACGCAGGCTTCACAGACCTTGCCGATAAAGTCAAAGCGCATTTCCGCGACCGCCGCGCTGTGATCCAGGCCCCGCTCTTCCTCCATCTGCAGGATGATGTGCCCGAGCATCTCGGTCTCATTCTGCGTCAGCTCCAGCTTTTTAAGGACCAGCTCGTCCCCCTCCAGCAGCTTGGCGGCCGCGAAGCGCAGCGGGATGCCGGACCGTTCCGCGTGGTCCTCGATCAGGTGGCTGACCGCGTGGAGCGCCCGGTGCACCGCGCCGCCGTGATCCTCCGCGCCGCAGAAGTCCTGGCTCAGGGGCCTTTCCTGGTATTTGGCGATATGCACGGCGTGCCGCACCAGCTCATCCACGCCTTCGTTCCGGGCGGCGGAGATGGGCACCACCGGCACCCCCAGCATGTTCTCCATCCGGTTGACGTCCACGGTGCCGCCGTTCCCCCGCAGCTCGTCCATCATGTTGAGCGCCACGACCATCGGCACGTTCATTTCCAGCAGCTGCATGGTCAGGTAGAGGTTCCGCTCAATGTTGGTGGCGTCCACGATGTTGATGATGGCTTTGGGCTTTTCGTCCAGCACAAAGCTGCGGGAAACCACTTCCTCGCTGGTATAGGGGGACATCGAATAAATGCCCGGCAGGTCGGTGATGACCGTGTCGGGGCACCCGCGGATGACGCCGTCCTTGCGGTCCACGGTGACGCCGGGGAAATTGCCCACGTGCTGGCTGGCCCCTGTCAGCTGGTTAAACAGCGTGGTCTTCCCGCTGTTCTGGTTGCCCACCAGGGCGAAAGACAGCTTCGTTCCTTCCGGCAGCGGGTCGCCGCTTCCCTTGGGATGGAACTTGCCTTCTTCCCCCAGGCCCGGGTGATCGGCGGGCTTTCTGGGCTCCTGTACCGGGGCGCTCCGGGCGGGCTTTTCGATCGGTTCGATCCCGATCCGGCCGGCGTCCGCCAGCCGCAGCGTCAGCTCGTAGCCGTGGATCCTCAGTTCCATCGGGTCGCCCATGGGCGCCAGCTTCATCACCGTCACTTCCGCGCCGGGGATCACGCCCATGTCCAGGAAATGCTGGCGCAGCGCCCCTTCCCCGCCCACGGAAACGATGCGGCCGGATTCATTCGGTTTGAGTTCGTTCAGTTTCATCATGCTTCTGACCACCTGTTTCAAAGGGTATTCGCCGGGTTCCGGCAAAAGGCGTTCGTCCCGCGAACCGGCATCCGGGGAGTTTGCCGCCTTTAACCATGTATATATAATATGCGTTTGGGCGCGTCTTGTCAATGCATCCGGGCGCCTTTCCCGCAGATAAGAAAAAGCAAATCAAAAACAACGCCGGCTTGAGTTTGGGCAAAAATCATGGTATGATCTATAGCTGCCGGCCCGGCCGGGCCGGCCTGAGGAATCCAGAGGAACAGGACGGAACAGACCCATGTATCGTATTCTTTCCAGCGACGAGGCCGCCGCTTTGATCCGGAGCGGCGAAACCATCGCTGTCAATTCCTTCGTCGGCATCGAGAACCCGGTGGAGCTGCACGAGGCCATCTACCGGCGCTACCATGAAACGCACGAGCCGAACGGGCTCACCATGATCTCCAGCGCCGGCTTCGGCGTCTGGGAC
>CAMJXZ010000351.1 GCA_946409855.1 uncultured Clostridia bacterium
GTGCCCACGGGTACGCTTTTGACCAGTTTCCTTGATGATACGCTATATCTACGCATGATCATTTAGCATTTTTATCTGATCTTTGTATCAGTTGTTGTTCTTCGGTTCGGGATCGTGGTTTTCCTTGTTTTTCGCGGCCTGTTCCGCTTCGTCGATGACGCTCTGATAGCACCGCCTGGTTTCCGGGTCGAAACAGACCAGCTGCACGTCCATGGCGCAGTCCGGGTTCTCTTTGAGCCAGCCGGCGATGGCGTTCAGGGCGACCCGCGCGGCTTCCCGCGGGGGATAGCCGTACACGCCGGTCGAGATGGCGGGGAAGGCGATGCTGTTCAGGCCGTGCTCTTTGGCCAGGCGCAGGCAGTTCAGGTAGCAGGCGGCCAGCAGCTTGGGACAGTCCGGGTCGCCGGGCGTATAGATGGGGCCGACTGTGTGAATGACGTGATGGGCCTTGAGCCGACCTGCGCCGGTGATCTTGGCCTGTCCGGTCTCGCAGCCGTTGAGCCTGCGGCATTCTTCCAGCAGGGCGGGGCCGGCTGCCCGGTGAATGGCGCCGTCCACGCCGCCGCCGCCCAGCAGGGTCCGGTTGGCGGCGTTCACAATGGCGTCAACGTCCAGCTTCGTGATGTCGCCGTCCGTCAGGGAGATGCGGCTTTTCGGCCTGTCCATGTCCAGGAGCACCCGCATCAGTTCCCTGGTCAGCCGGAAGCTCTTTCCCCAGGGGTTGATGACGATGCCGGGCTCCGGCATGTCCGGGCCGCCCTGGATCACATCGGCGAGCGCGAAGGAGATGGTGGAGGCGCTGTCCCCTTTTTGGAATTCTTCCATGGAGGTGAAGGCCGCCAGCCATTTCCGGCCGTCCCGGTCCGTCACATGATGGAAGCGGAAGCGCGTCTCTTCTTTCACGGTGATCGTGTCGCCGGCCTTGATTTTTTCCGGGTCGATGCCGTCCAGGACGGCCTGCGGCGGGATCACGGGCAGGATCAGCCGGGCGTTTCCGCGCATGCCCTGTCGGAAGGCTTCCAGCACCGGGATCAGATGATCGCGGTCCGGCGTTCCGGCAAAGCGGCTGATGGCTTCCTCGATGGCACGGTTGTCAGAAGATTCTTCTTCCTTCGGTTCCGTGAAGCGGCCCCGCGCCCCGTCAAACCGGGTGAGCACGGCAAGCATGTCTTTGGGCAGGCGGGCCTTGCATTCCGCTTCCAGCGCGGCGGGCACGCCGTACATTGCTTCCGCGATCCCCCCGGCGATGCAGCCGATGGTATCGGTGTCCCCGCCCAGGGAGACCGCCATGCGGATGACGTCCTCCAGGCTGTTCCCTTCCAGGAAGGCGGTGATGGCCTCCGGGACGCTTCCCTGGCAGGACACGTCAAAGCGATACCCCGGCCGGATCTGGTCACAGGTACGGGACAGATCGTAGCCGAAGGAGCGGGTGATGTAATCCCGGATTTCTTCCTTGGACGCGCCGGTCCGGGCCAGGAAGATGGCGCTGGCCGTGGCTTCCGCCCCTTTGATCCCTTCCGGGTGGTTGTGGGTGACAACGGCGGTCAGCCTGGCGACGCGCCGGGTTTCCTCAAGCGTATCAAACAGCCAGCCGGCGGAAGAGACCCGCATGGCCGAGCCGTTACCGTAGCTGTTGTAGGGATGCGGATGCCTTGTAAACAGCCAGTTGTAGAAGCGTCCGCCGAAGCCGGCGTCCGGATAGCGCCTGCCCCATCTGCGCATGGAGACAACCAGCGCGCTCTGAATGTCCTCGTCCGACTGGCCCATGGTATTCATCAGCGCTTCCGCGACGGCGACGGTCATCACCGTGTCGTCCGTAAACTCCGATGTCCCGATAAAAAGGGGAAAGTCCCTGGTCTTGCCGCCTCTGTCAAATTCGTAGGGGCTGCCGATCATATCGCCCAGAATCGCTCCGATCATGTTTCATGACCTCCTTCTTCTTGGATGGGCCCATTGTATCACACGGCCGCGGGCAGGTGGTCGTTTGTCAGGCGACAAATGAACCGTCTGTTGATTTCAGCCCAGGATCGGCTGGCCGTATTTGAACAGCGCGGCGTTGATCTCGTAGATGTCGTAGTTGCCGTGGGTCACGAAATAGGTGATGATCAGGTCGAACTGATTGCTGGGGGAGAGGGCGAACCCGGCCCGGGCGAGCAGGTCCAGCGCGGCGGGAAGATCCAGCTCCAGCGCGATGGCGAAAGCCACCGCCGTTTTTTTCGTCGGCCTGTAATCATCTTTGCAGCGGATGCTGGAAAAGACTTTGCGGCTGATGTTGGCCCTGCCGTACACGGCGCTGTCGCTGAGCCCTTTCTGATCGATCAGCCGGAACAGGCGCTGCCGGAAATCATCCTCATCCGTATCCAGCAGGTCATCCAGGATTTTTGCCCGCCGCGCGTCCGGCAGGACAGGAAGGGCGGGCTGTTCCTCCCGACGAGGGCCGGCGGCCGGCGGGACAGGGCGGCGGAAGGCGCGCTCTTCCTCGGCCAGCCGCCTTCGGTTGGCCGCGTACCGCTCGGCCTGAGCGGCGCCGTATTCGTTTTCGCTGATCTTCTGAACGCCGTGCTCGTCGATGCAGGCGTCGATCTGGCGGGCCAGCCGGGCGGAAAGCTCGAAGGCCGTCCGGTCAAATACCACCAGCGTCACATCCATCTCGTGGGTCAGCAGGAAACGGCCGATTTCCGAAAGCGCGACGCGCAGTGCCTCGTCCCTGGGGAAGCCGTAGATGCCGGTGGCGATCAGCGGGAAGGCGATGCTTTGAGCTCCCAGCTTGTCCGCCAGCACCAGGGACTGGGCGTAGCAGGAGGCCAGAATGTCTTTTTCTCCCCGGGTTCCGTCTGTCCACGCGGGGCCGACCGTGTGGATGATGTGCTTTGCATTCAGGGCGAAGGCGGGCGTGGCCGCCGCCTGCCCCGGTTCGATCGGGCCGATTTTTTTCCTTTCGGCCAGCAGCTGCGCTTCCCCGGCCGCCCGGTATACGGCGCTGTCCGTCCCGCTGCCGATGAGCGGGAGGGGGTTGGCGGTGTTGACGATCACATCGGCCTGGACCTGGGTCAGGTCATTCCGGATGATGCGGAAGGGCATGCGGGGATACCTCCGTAAAAGAGAAGATCATTATTGCTCCCCCAACAAATTCTTGAAACATCTGCAGCGTCATAAGGGGCGATA
>CAMJXZ010000352.1 GCA_946409855.1 uncultured Clostridia bacterium
ACCTCCTCAGGGCTCAGGTGCAGGCAGTGCTTGTCGTACTTCCAGGTACCGCCGGCCGCTTCGACCGCCGCGCGCCTGCCGTCGATCTCCTCCTTGGAGCAGAAGCAGTAGTAGGCGTGGCCGGTCCTGACCAGCTGTTTGGCGTAGGGCATGTAGGTGTCCTTGCGCTCGGACTGGATGTAGGGGCCGCAGGGACCGCCGATGTCCGGACCCTCGTCCCAGTTCAGCCCGCAGGCGCGCAGGGTGTCGTAGATGACATCGGTCGCGCCTTCCACGTAGCGCTCCTGGTCGGTATCCTCGATGCGCAGGATGAACTTGCCGTGGTTCTGCCTTGCAAACAGATAAGCGTACAGCGCCGTGCGCACGCCGCCCAGGTGCATGAACCCGGTGGGGCTCGGCGCGAATCTCGTTCTGACTTCCATGGGAATAACCTTCTTTCAATAGATCAGCGGTCAGTTCTTTTTAGCCTGTTTGGTGAAGCTGTCGCGCAGGCCGACGGTGCGGTTGAAGACGGGCAGTTCATCGGTGGAATCCGGGTCCTTGCAGAAGTAGCCCGTGCGCAGGAACTGGTAGGTGGTGCCGGGCTCCGCGGAAAGCACCACGGGCTCCACCATGCCGCGCAGCACAGTCAGGGAATTGGGGTTCAGGCGGCTGATAAAGTCCTTCTTGTCGGGCGCGGCTTCTTCGCCTTCGTCCTCCGCCTCTTCCGCTTCGGCGGTTTCCTCGGGGGTTTCGTCCAGCAGCAGGGGCTCGTAGAGCCGGGCCTCGAAGGAGACGGCGTCCGCGGCGCTGACCCAGTGCAGGGTCTTGCCCTTGATCTTGCGGTCGGCTCCAGGGGTGCCGGATTCGGTATCGAAATCCACCGTGCACAACACGGCGGTCACATTGCCGTTTTCGTCCTTCTCGCAGCCGTCGCAGCGGACGATGTACGCGCTCTTGAGCCGCACCTCGTTGCCGGGGAACATGCGCATGTATTTCTTTTCCGGCACTTCCATGAAGTCGTCCTGCTCAATGTAGAGCTCCCGGCCCAGGGTGACGGTGTGGGTGCCCATTTCCGGATGGTCCGGATGGTTTTCCACGGTGATTTCCTTGGTCTTTCCTTCCGGCCAGTTGGTCAGGATGACCTTGAGGGGGCGCAGCACCGCCATCACGCGGGCGGACTTTTCGCCCAGGTCGTCCCGCACGCAGCTTTCCAGTACGGCGGCGTCCACGATGGAATCCGCCTTGCTCATGCCGATACGGCTGATGAAATCCCGCACGGCCTCGCCGGTATAGCCCCTGCGGCGCAGGCCGGACAGGGTGGGCATCCGCGGGTCGTCCCAGCCGGAGACGTAATGGCCTTCCACCAGGGAACGCAGGTGGCGCTTGCTCATGACGGTGTTGGTCATGTTCAGGCGGGCGAACTCGATCTGCCGCGGGTGGCCGGGCAGGAGGTTCTGCGCGTGTTCCACCACCCAGTCGTACAGTGGCCGGTGGATCTCATATTCCAGCGAGCACAGGGAGTGGGTGATTTCCTCCAGAGCGTCCCCGATGGGGTGGGCAAAGTCGTACATGGGGTAGATGCACCACTTGTCGCCGGTGCGCCAGTGTTCCTTGTACTTGATGCGGTACATGGCCGGGTCCCGCATGACCAGGTTGGGGGAGGCCATGTCGATCTTCATGCGCAGGGTCTTGCTGCCTTCCGGGAATTCGCCGGCGCGCATGCGGCGGAACAGGTCCAGGCTTTCTTCCGCCGGGCGGTCCCGCCAGGGGCTGTTTTTGCCGGGCTCGGTCAGGGTGCCGCGGTAGGCGCGCATCTCGTCCCGGGACAGCTCGTCTACGTAGGCCAGCCCGCGTTTGATCCAGTCCTCGGCGATCTCGTAGCATTTATCGTAGTAATCGGAGGCGTAGAACAGCCCGCCGGTCCAGTCGAAGCCCAGCCAGTGAATGTCCTTTTCGATGTTGAGGACGTACTCCGTATCTTCCTTGGCGGGGTTGGTGTCGTCAAAGCGCAGGTTGCACTTGCCCCCGAATTTTTCCGCCGTCAGGAAGTCCATGATCAGCGCCTTGCAATGGCCGATGTGCATATATCCGTTCGGTTCGGGCGGGAAACGGGTGTGCACGGACTGGTACCGGCCTTCCGCCAGATCCTTTTCAATGGCGTCCCATATGAAGTTGGAGGTTTCACGCGTGTTGTCCATTCTGATTTCTCCTTCAAGCTGTTCTCGATGTCCGCGAATACAGGAACGTTTCCTATTATAAACGAAGAAAGGGAAAAAAACAAGCACGGACCAAAGCTTTTGCGTCCGGCCGGAGGAGAAAAGAACGTTCTTTTTGCCCGCGCTATTGCCAAAGCGGGCGGTTTCCATTTATAATAGGATCATCAAAGCAAAGCCGTCCGGCCCATGAACCGGACGCCCACATCCGACCCCCAGGAGGAAATCCATGAAGCGCGCATCTATCTGTCTGTTCCTGGCCCTGATCATGATATTCCCGATGCTTCCCTGCTGGGTGCAGGCGGCGGCCAATATCATCGTCTGCCGACCGGGAGAAACCATCAAAGTATTTTTTATGCTGTCGGAAGAAGGCGACCAGCCAGACGGGGTAATGGGCCGGCTTTCCTATAACACGGATATCTTTACGCTGCTTCCCTCCGGGAATGTCATCGGCATGGACGGCATCAATATCCTGAACCGGCAGCCGGTCGCGGTTTCTTTCCGGGTCAATCTGTACGCGCCCGCGGGGGAGTACACCATTGAGGTGAAGGTCATTGAGGCCTACGACGCGGACGGGAAACAGTACACGAATGCGCGGGTCAGCCCGGTGCAGGTTCATGTGGAACTCCCGGCAACAGCCGCGCCTGAACATACGCCGGCGCCGACTTCGGCGCCAACACCGACAAGCAAACCGCTTCCGCTGCCGTCTGCCGACAGTATGAGCAATAAGCAAATCAAGAAGGGGGATTATGTAGAATTCGGGCGGTACCCGCAGACGGAGACAGGGAATGATGAGACGCCGATTGAGTGGCTTGTGCTGGAGGTAGAGGAGGACAAAGCGTTCCTGCTGAGCCGGTATGGGCTGGAGGCGATGATGTATAATAAAGAATTTTCCGGAGTGACCTGGGCAACATGTTCACTGCGAAGCTGGCTGAACAGGGAGTTCCTGAGCAAA
>CAMJXZ010000353.1 GCA_946409855.1 uncultured Clostridia bacterium
ATGGAAGGCCCGGTATTCTGCGAGGTTTTCGTGACCACAGACCAGAACTTTGAGCCGAAGGCTTCCTCCAAGAAGCTTCCGGACGGAACCATGATTTCTGCCCCGCTGGAGGATCTCTATCCCTTCCTTCCGGAGGAGGAGCTGAAGGCGGCCTTCGACGCCGGCATGAGCGCCATGACGGCCGGCGGCGGCGAGCGGGAACGGGTCTATCACGACGTGAACGACCTGGAGGACGGCCGCTTTGACGTGGTGCAGATTTCCCTGCCCGGCGGCCCGGCGCTCAAGGAAGCGTACAAGGCCATCGACAAGGGGCTGGACGTATTCATGTTCAGCGCGGACATCGCGCTGGAGGACGAGCGGGCCCTCAAGGAATACGGCCGGGATCACGGGTGCCTGGTGATGGGGCCGGACGCGGGCGTGGGCCTGCTGGGCGGCGTCGCCATGGCGGCCGGGAGCATCGTCCGCCGGGGACCGGTGGGCATCATCGGCGCTTCCGGCTCCGGTTCCCAGGAGGTGGCCTGCCTGATCGAGGAAATGGGCAGCGGCGTCACCTGCATCTTGGGCACCGGCGGACGGGACCTGAAAAAGGCCGTGGGCGGCGTCAGCATGAAGGCGGATATGAAGCGCCTGGATACGGATGAAGAAACGAAGCTCATCTGCCTGGTGTCCATGCTGGCGGACCGGGAAATCATGGAAGAGGTGCTGTGCGAGGCGGACCTGATGCACAAGCCGGTGGTCGCGGTGTTCCTGGGGGCGGAGGAAGAACTGTACCGGGGGCACCGGGTGACGGGCACGTACAACCTGCAGGAGGCCGCGAAGGCCTGCATCCGCCTGCTCCGGGGCGAAACGCCCAGAATCGGCTGGAGCGAAGAGGAGCTGGAAAGCCTTGCGGAAGCGTGCCGCGCGCGCTTTACCGGGGAAAAGAAGTATTTCAGGGGGCTTTACACCGGCGGCACCTTCGCCGAGGAAACCCTGATGACCTTCCGCGCCCAGGCGCCGCGGGTCCGGATGCATACCAACCGGGACAATACCCGCTACGCCGTCCGCCTGAAAACCCACCGGCAGAGCGAGGGGCATACCCTGCTGGACATGGGCGACCTGGACTTTACGGCGGAGGCCCCCCACACCGTGTTTGACCCGGCCCAGCGGCTTTTGCGCTTCCGCCGGGAACAGGAGGACCCGGAGGTCGGCCTGATCGCCATGGACATCATCCTCGGGCCGGGCGTCGCGCCGGACCCGGCGTCCTGCTACCTGCCTTATATGCGGGACAGGCCGGACATCGTGTACGTCTGCTCGGTCTGCGGGGGCGAGGGGGACCCGCAGAACAAGGCGCAGATCAGGCGCAAACTGCGCGAGGCCGGCGCGATCGTGGCCGACAGCAATTACGAAAGCGCCCGGCTGTGCGCCAGGGTGTGCCGGAAACTGGAGGGTAACTGAGATGGACAGCAGACAGGAAACAGGCGCCGCCCCGAAAACCGGCATCTACAAATACAAGCCCGCCGTGGCCAACATCGGCATCATGCTGTTTTACCAGGCGCTGGTGGACCAGGACTGCGACTGCGTTCAGGTCAGCTGGGTGCCCGAATACGAGCAGAGCGAAGAGATCGCGGATATGCTGGATGAATTCCTGTGAGGAAGAGAGGACAGAACCATGGATGTCAAGCAGAGGATCGCGCAGGCCAATCAGCAGGCGGCGGCCTGTCTGACGGACAATAACCCCTACTGGGTGGATATCCGGCCCGCGGGGGAATGCGTGGAAGGGCTGGAGGATCATATGATCCTGCATTCCGGCCCGCCGGTGGACTATGAGGACATGGTCATGCTGCACCGCAGGGGCATGGTGTCGGCCATGCTGTTTGAGGGCTGGGCGAAGGACGAAAAGGAAGCGGTGGAGATCATCCGCTCCGGGGAGATCAAAATCGACTCCGCCCTCAATCACAACACCGTGGGCGCCGGCACCGGCATCATCACCAAATCCGTCGCCATGAACGTGATCGAGGACCGGCGGAACCACACCACGGCGGCCACCTTCCCGGCGGAAGGGCCGGTGTTCCAGGGCGGGTTCTGCGGCTGGGGGCTGTACAGCGAGGGGATCGCGGAAAACCTGCGCTACATGCGGGAGGTGCTTTTCCCGCCCATGCGGGAGATGCTGGCCAAATCCGGCGGCCTTGCGATCAAGCCGATCCTGGCCGAGGGCATGCAGATGGGGGACGAAAACCATACCAGGCAGACCGCGGCGGACCTGCTGTTTGACAAGCAGGTGCTGCCTCAGCTGTTTGAACTGGACCTGCCGAAGGAGCAGATCATGCGCACCGTCCGCTACATCGTGGAGACGCCCCGCTTCTTCCACTGCTACGGCCAGGGCGCGTCCCGGGCGGCCGCGGTCGCCGCGGACGGGATCGAGTATTCGACCATGGTCACGGCCCTGGCGGGCAACGGGGTGGAGTTCGGCATCAAGATCGCTTCCCTGCCCGGCCAGTGGTTTACCGCGCCCGCGCCCATGATGAAGGGCCGGTATACCTCTCCCAAGTTCACCGAAAAGGATCAGCTGCCCTGGATCGGGGACAGCTGCGTGGTCGAGGTGGCCGGGATGGGCGGCATCGCGGCGGCGGCCAGCCCCATCGTGTGCAATCTGCGGGGGATGTCGCTGCAGGAGGCCATCGCCCAGAGCCGGGAGATGGAAAACATCTGCATCACCCGCAACCCCAACTACAGCATCCCCAACCTGGATTTTGCCTGTCTGCCCGCCGGCATCGACATGCGGCTGGTGCTCAAGACCGGTATCTGCCCGGCGATCCACGGCGGCATGTTCAATTATGAGGGCGGCCTGATCGGCGCGGGCATGGCGCGCGTGCCGATGGAATGCTTCCAGAAGGCGATGAAGGCCTTTGCCGCCAAGTACAGCGAGAAGAAATAAAAAACGGAAAGGACTGTTGAAGAAAACATTTCAACAGTCCTTTGCGTAACAGGGAACAGGATCTGTATGACAGTCCATGCGAGGGAATCCATTCCGGGGTGGTTTGGAGGGGCCGCAGCCCCTCCATGGTCAATCCGCAGTGGCGACATGCGCGCCGCGAGGATGAATTTTTGCGGAGCAGGCT
>CAMJXZ010000354.1 GCA_946409855.1 uncultured Clostridia bacterium
TACCATTTCGGCGCGTGGCGGGACAACGCCAAAAAGCTCTTTGAAAGCGACGAGGATACCTACGAAGAGGACCTGACCAATTACAGCCGCGGCGACGCCGTGGACGAAACCTGGCTGCCGATCACGACAAGCCATTATCTCTATTTGAGCGGCACGCCCTTCCGCGCCCTGAACAGCGGCGAGTTCATCGAGGACCAGATTTACAACTGGACGTACAGCGACGAGCAGCGCGCCAAGGCGAACTGGGAAGGGGCGGATAACCCATACGCCGCCCTGCCGCGCATGGTGATGCTGACGTACAGGATTCCCGAAAGCATCCAGCGCATCGCCAAGCAGGGAGAGTTTGACGAGTTTGACCTGAACCTGTTTTTTGCCGCGGAGGGCAAGGGCAAGGACGCGCGTTTCAAATATGAAAGCTATGTGCAGAAATGGCTGGACCTGATCCGCGGTTCCTACCTGGAAACCACGGTGGACGATCTGAAGCTGGGGGCGGAAAAGCCGCCCATGCCTTATTCCGATACAAGGCTTTTGAACGTGCTGACGCATACGCTGTGGTTCATGCCGAACGTGGCCAGCTGCTACGCCATGGCCAACCTGCTCAGCCAGCGGCAGAACACTTTCTACCATGATTATACGGTGAATGTGTGCGCCGGCGCGGAAGCGGGGATCGGCGCGGCGGCGCTGGAACCTGTCGAAAAATCTTTCGGGGACCCGCTGAAGACGAAGACGATCACGCTGTCCTGCGGCAAGCTGACCACCGGCGTGACCGTAAAGCCCTGGACCGGCATCTTCATGCTGCGGAACCTGGCCAGCCCGGAAACCTATTTCCAGGCGGCGTTCCGGGTGCAAAGCCCCTGGGAAGTGACTGCCGACAACGGAACGCGGGAGATCATCAAGCAGGAATGCTATGTGTTTGACTTCGCCCTGGACCGGGCCCTGCGGCAGATTTCGGATTACAGCTGCCGGCTGAATATCTCGGAAAGCAACCCCGAAATCAAGGTCGGCGAATTTGTGAAGTTCCTGCCGGTGCTGGCGTATGACGGAAGCGCCATGCGGCAGGTGAACGCCGCCGAAATCCTGGATATTGCCATGGCGGGCACCAGCGCGACGCTGCTGGCCAAACGCTGGGAGAGCGCACTGCTGGTCAATGTGGACAACGAAACGCTGGGGAAACTGCTGGCCAGCAAGGAAGCGATGGATGCGCTCATGAGCATCGAGGGCTTCCGCAGCCTGAACGAGGACATCCAGACCATCATCAACAAGAGCGAACACGTCAAGCAGGCCAAGAAGGAAAAGGAAAAGCTGACCCAGAAGGAAAAGAAGGAACTGTCCGACGAAGAAAAAGAATACAAGAGCAAGCGCAAGATGATCCAGGAAAAGCTCATCAAATTCGCGACGCGCCTGCCGGTGTTCATGTATCTGTCCGATTACCGGGAGTTCAGCCTGGTGGATATTATCACCGCGCTGGAGCCGCAGCTGTTCCGCAAGGTGACGGGGCTGACGGTCAAGGATTTTGAACTGCTGGTATCGCTGAACGTATTCAACGAAAGCCTGATGAACGACGCCGTTTACAAGTTCAAGCGGTATGAGGACGCCAGCCTGACATATACCGGCATTGACAGCCACGAAAGCGACACAAAGGTCGGCCTGTATTCCACCACGATCACCAGGGAAGAATACGACGCCATGGCAGGCCTGCAGCAGAAATCGATGGAGGCGCCCGCGCAGGACATCAGCGACGTGCCGGACCGGCCCATTTTCGTGAACGAACCCGCGCAGGAGGAAGAGGAAGAGGAGGAAGCGCCTGCCGTACCGCCCATGCAGCGCGAAAAGCCGAAGCCTGTCGCCGCGCAGCCTATCGTGCCGCGGGTGCCGATCACCCCCACTTACCGGCCGGCCTTCGTGCCGCCCAGGCCCCAGGCGCCCGCGGCCAGGCCGGCGGAGAAGCCCAGGGCGGATCTGAGCCATGTAGGACCGGGATCCGCGGTCATTCACCGGGCTTTCGGCGAAGGCGTTGTGGAAAGGATCGACCAGGGCGCGGGCGGAAACACCTACATCCGCGTCAGGTTCGGGAAAAACGAAAAAGCCTTCGGGTTCCCCGGCGCGTTTTACGACGGCTTCCTGAAGGTGAAGGAATAATAAACATCCGTTTTCAGGCAGCGGGACGATGTCCGCTTACGCGGCGCTTCCCGCTGTTGTTTTTTCTCGAATGTCCCATATACATTCCGGAGAAAAGATGGTATGATAAAACCGCATCCGCCGGGTCTGTCCCTGATTCCATGGGAGGGGCACGGATCCGGCCGCGGAACATACGGCCAGCGCTGACCAGGGAGGGTTCAAGGATGATCAAAAAGCTTGTGAACGGCCATGTGTGGCAGGACGGCGGGTTTGTTGACGCGCCGCTGTATCTGGAGGACGGGATGATCGCCGGGGCGCCCGGGGGGGACGCCGGGGCGGAGGCGGTCGATATGCGGGGGGCGTATCTGCTGCCCGGGCTGATCGACATCCATACGCACGGCTGCGCCGGGGTGGATATCAACGCCGCGGACCGGGCGGGGTATGAACGCATCTCCCGCTTTGCCGCCTCGCAGGGCACCGCCGGGTTTTTGTGCAGCATCCTGACCGACTCGGTGGAAAAGACGGAGGAATGCATCCGCACCGCCGTGGACGCCATCGAGCGCCCGCTGCCCGGAGCCAGGCTGCTGGGCATCCATCTGGAGGGGCCGTTCCTGTCCGCCGCGTACAAGGGCGCGATGCCGGAGCGGCTGCTTCGGACGGGGGATACCGCCCTGTTCCGCCGGTACCAGGAGCTGGCGAAGGGGCATATCCTGTACATGACCGCGGCGCCGGAGGTGCCGGGCGTCCTGCCGATGATCCGGGAGATCGCGGGGGAGGTGACTGTCGCCATCGGGCACAGCGCGGCGGTCTACGCCGAGGCCATGGCCGCCATCGACGCGGGCGCGAAGGCCGCCACCCATACCTTCAACGCCATGCGGCCCTTCCACCATCACGAGCCGGGCATCATCGGCGCGGTGCTGGAGAGCGACATTTACTGCGAGGCCATCACCGACGGCCTGCACCTGAACCCCGCCACCCTGC
>CAMJXZ010000355.1 GCA_946409855.1 uncultured Clostridia bacterium
CGCCGACGCCGCGGCCCACTCTGACACCGACGTCCACGCCGACGCCGCGGCCCACACCGACACCCACGCCGACTCCGACGCCGCGGCCCACGCCTGTCTGCTGCTCGACTTTACCGTCGACACCAACCCCCACACCGACACCGTGGTTCACACCGACACCGCTGATGAGGGACAGCTGCGCAGATCACATCCGCCTTTATGTAAACGGCTTGATACGCGAACCCCAAAAACATCTCGTTTACACCAATGAAAACGGCATCATGGCTGACGGCTTTCTGATGTTCGGTTCACTTGAGACGTATGTGAAAAGGACGCAGATCCCCGT
Source organism: uncultured Clostridia bacterium (assembly GCA_946409855.1). Taxonomy (GTDB): domain Bacteria; phylum Bacillota; class Clostridia; order Christensenellales; family Aristaeellaceae; genus UBA4246. The sequence goes on from CAMJXZ010000355.1 coordinate 326, forward strand.
CATCAGCCGCGACCAGTTTCTGTCATCCGAGTTGACCTATGACTCCTATGTAACCCGTTTTTCACACAGCACGGATTTCTACCTGAAAACCGAAGAAGGGCTCGAACGGCTGGGCGACAAAACCGATGAGCTGTCCGATCTGCCGGAAGGGACTTACCTGATCGTGATGGATTGCAGCGCGGCTCACGATAGTGAATACTACCGTTTCTGTTACCTTCTCTGGTTAAACTGAATTATCGAGATGCATGGCAGCAGCGCTTGTCTGTTCATTCTCTTTTTCGTCTGATGCGTCAGCTGCGAATGTACTGTTTCTTTGAGGAGCAACGGCGGCAGACTCAGTAATCTGCCGGACTTTCCGCCGCTCCGTTATTTTTCCCGCCGGAAGGTCACGTTGGGCAGGCGACGCGGCAGCATGGGAAGCGCCCCGTAACCCACGCCGCCAATGGCTGTCAGGTCCCAGCGGATATGCGGCGTTTCCCGAATCAGGGCAATAAGCTGCCAGCCCTGTCCGATGCCGCCCTGGGTCAGCACCGTCACCCGGCAGCTCTCCGGATGGCTGTCCGCCGCTTTTTTCATGGCCGGATACAGGTTGGGGAACGCGGCCATCCGGGGAGGTTTTGCCGCCGGTTCGCCGGGCCGCAGGATGCCCAAGCGGACGCAGTCGGTCCCGTAGACCCAGACCTCCGCCGGGGCTCTCAGATACCTGTCGAGGCGCCGCAGCAGGGTACACGGCACCAGCAGCACCGGCTGCGCGCTTTCCATGCCCGCTGTCCTCTCCCGGGGCGCAGGCCCGGGGACATCCGCCGTACGGACCGGAGCCGCGGACGGCGCTGCCTGCGCCGGCATGGGAGGTCTTTGAGGAGGTACGGGCCGTGCCGGCACGGGAGGCCTTTCAGGAGCCGCGGGCCGCGCCTGCACGGGCGCGGCGGGCATTGCGGCGCTGTGATGATCGAACAGGGCTTTGGCGCCTCCGCTGAAGCCCATGCCCACACAGCGCACCCGCCACCCGTTCTTGCGGTAGATCAGCAGGGACACCAGCGCGTTCAGGCCCTTCAGATCCGCGCTTTCCGGGGTGAAGCGCAGCGCTTCGCCGTCCTGGAGGATCACCGCCTGATGCTTTGCCAGGAAGCCATCCTGCAGGCAAAGGCCAAAGGAGACGGACTGCACGGTGTCCGGCAGGGAATCCAGCCGCACCTCAAAACAGTTTCCGTTGAGCGTGATGGCCGGGGTATCCGGCCGATCCTCTCCGCAGCGCCATTCCTCCCCGATCAGCTTGCCGGCCGCGTCCAGGGGGAAGGCAAACAGCCGGGGACTGAAGCCCTCCGCGCTGAGCTTCACCCGGAAGGGCTCGTTTTCCCGCAGGATCGCGGAGAGAGGGGAGCGCCATTCCCGCGGCGCGTCGATTGCCATACGGTACGCCCCCTTCTCAGGCCACCGGGGCCATCAGGATCCTGCCGGTGCCGCGGTACACGTTCACCAGGCCTTCGCCCGACATGGCCGAGCCCAGCAGGGTCTTGGCGGAGCGCTCCACGGTGAAGGACAGGCTCCGGCTCCAGCACACGGCCATGTTTCCGTCGATCTTGATGACGTCGTTGTCCAGGGTGATCTCCACCAGTTCGCTCCGGGGATAGGGGGATTCCAGGCACACCACGCCGCGGCCGGTCATGCAGAGGTTGAACAGTCCTTCCTTTCCGCCTGCCGCGGAGGAAAAATTCTGCCTCATCACAATTTCCATGTTCACCTGGGTCTCCGCGGCGAGGAACATCCCGTCCTCCACCACGACGGCGCCGTTCCAGCTGTTCAGGTCTTCCAGCAGAATGTGTTTGTAGGTAGGCTCCAGGGCCAGCAGCCCCTTGCCGGTGTATTCCGGCTTCACCGCCGATTCGCCGCTCACCTTGCCCTTGAAGGCGCTGCTGAGCAGCCCGCCCACTCCGTGCACGCCGCTTGTCATGCTCACATTGCCCAGCATCCACTGCATGGCGCCGGCCTGGGTGCGGACGCCCCCTGTCTGGCTCAGGTCGCAGAGCACCTGCCGCCGCCGCACGTTCATGGCGCTGGCGAAGTATTCCGACACCGCCTGCTGCGGGCCCACGCTCAGGTCTGAAATATACTCCAGCACCTGGAAGGGACCCAGCTTTTCGGTCGTCATGATGTTGTCGTTGTCTGTCAGGTTCCGTATCTGAAACATGGCGCTTTCCTCCGGCGGTTTTTTTTGTATTCGGCAGCGTTCCCGCCGCCGCTCTTTTCTTTCATGACCACTATATAATACACGCGTTCTTCCTGTCAAGAAAGGTCCCCTCAAAACCGCTTGATGCCGATGCTTCTTATTGGTATAATCGCAATATGCGGAGTATCCGGCGCGTGTGCTGAGGTTTCGGGATCCCATCGCGAAGAAGCGGCTTGCCGGAGAGAATTCCGGGTATTTATATGCATCCCGCGGCGGGGCTTCCCGGCGCTTTTTTGGAGGTATATTCCATGGATCGGGAAAAATCCTGCGGCGCGGTCGTGTTCACCAGACGAAACGGACGGCCGATGTATGTGCTTGTGCGGGAAGCGTCCGGGGCCTGCAGCTTTCCGAAAGGCCACATGGAAGCCGGCGAAACGGAAATGCAGACAGCCGTCCGTGAAGTATATGAGGAAACGGGACTGCATCCCGTCTTTCTGGACGGATTCCGTGAAACGGACGAATACGATCTGCGGGAAAAGCCCGGCACACGGAAACAGGTGGTGTATTTCCTGGCTGAATTCCATGACGAGCCGCTCATCCCCCG
>CAMJXZ010000356.1 GCA_946409855.1 uncultured Clostridia bacterium
TGTCCTCCAGGATCTCGCAGCCTTCGATGGAAAGCATCACTTTGGATTTCCCTTCTTCCGCTTCCCGGGGGTCCATCGCCTGGGTCCAGCCGGCCTGCAGAAGGCGGGCAAAGGTCTGCTCCATGCGGCCGAACAGGGACCGGATGGCTTCTTTTTCGGGATTGCCGCCCACGTACAGCGCCAGGGTCTGCAGGCTCACGCCGGCTTTTTGCAGGCGTTCCAGGGTGACGTCGGTGGGCCGGCCCGGCCGGACGGTCAGGGCATAGACGGTATCGCAGTGGGTGTCGCAGAGAATCATGGCTCGATTATTCCTCCCGGCGGTTGTAGATGGGGCCAAGGTTGGCGTAGCGGCGGGTGATCCATTTGCAGATGCCGTCCAGCCCGGGGTAGATCATACGCTCGGAAATGTTGATATAATCCAGCTTGTCGCGGATTTCCAGCTTGGTCTGCCGGGGGATGATGATGCGGCCGAAGCAGTCTTCCAGCCCGGGCAGCTCGTGGATCATCACCTCCGGGTCGGTGGTCAGGGAAAACAGGGCGTACTGGTTGGCGATGCGGTTGACGGTGCTGGCCGGTTCGAAGAAGAAGGCGTATGGGTCGTGGGAAAAGGCCTTGAGGGCCTCGTAATCGTTCCCGATCCGGTCCAGCATTTCCATGGTGAAGATGCTGGTGCCCCGCTCGTTCAGCATCTGCTGCAGGCGGGCGGGCAGGTGTTTGTTCACCTTGTCCACGTCCACGCACCAGATGACGCCGTCCCGGTTGTACATGGAAACGTCCTCGGTGGCAAAGTGCGCCGCCACGAGGGGGGAATACGTCCAGTCCAGCAGGCGGGTCGGCAGGCCGAACTGCTGGGCCATGGCGGCCAGCTGCCAGAAGGAAGAGGTCTGCTGGAGCTCCGCGTAGCCGTACTTGCGGAAGGCGCGCAGCATGTGCTTTTCCAGCGACAGATCGTGCCGGCAGGCGCGGTTCAGCGCCGGCTCCAGCGTCCACTTGACGTTGCCCATGCCGCGGTATACCCGGTTGTCCCGGTAGCGCTGGAGCTTCTCGTTCCAGATGTCCTCAAAGACCGCGGTCTGCAGGTCGATGAAATTGTGAATCGTGATTTCCCACATATTATCCCTTATCAATCATGTCGGACGGGCCGCGGCGCTCCGGAGGACGGCGCGTCAGAACAGCTTGACCGTCATGCCTTCGTAGAGGTAGCCGCTGTTTTTGGGGATGATGTGCGTGATGTCTCCCTGGGTGGAAATGACGGTGACGGGGGTAAAGTAGTTGTTGCCGGCCTCGTCCACGATGACCACGCCGGTCTGGCCCATCTGGTTGTACAGGGCCCGGGTCGGGATGGTCAGGCTGTCGACGTTTTCACCCAGCTGCACCCGGCAGGAACGGACGTACAGGATGTTGCGCACGTCCGCGCCGGTCACGGTCAGGCGGACCAGCAGCTCCCCGCCGGAACGGGTGAAGCTCTCCACCACGGCGTCCACCACGGTGGCATCGAAATTCTCGATCAGGAGCTTGTAATTCTGCCCGACCACCGGCGTCCAGTCCGGGTTGTCGGACAGCATCAGCACCGCCCAGCGGTCCTTCTTGACCAGGCGGTAGACGGCGACGGTGTTGCGGGTCAGGGCGGTGTTGGCCGGCGCGTTCCCCCTGTACATGGAACGGACTTCCGCGGGAGAAAAGTTCGCGTAGGTCACCATGTTGGTGGTGGGCTCGTAGCCGTCGGTATAGAAGCTGACGATGCCGTCCGCGGCGGCGGCGAACTGCTTGGTCCAGGAGGAGATGCGCTGCATCTGGGTGTTTTCGTCGTCGTACAGGCGGGAAAGCTTCTGGTCGTCCGGGTATTTCTGGCGCAGGTAGGACTGTCGGGCCTGCAGGGCCTGGGTCAGCAGCCGTTCCTGGTTGACCAGGCTGCCGCGTCCGTCCTGGATCATCAGGCGGGTGCTGCGGGCCTGGTCCCGCACGGCGCTGTCCAGCGAGGTCAGGCGGACGTCCTTGGCGGCGCCGGAGGAAGAAATCAGGGTCTTGTGGTATTCCTTGATCTGGTCCCGGTACTTTTTAAGGGTGGTCAGCTCGCGGGCGTTGAAGCCGGAGGTGTACACCGTGCACAGGGAGGTGGTGCGGTCCACGTCGGCGCCTTCTTCGGCGGTATAGTCGATGCGGCTGACGCCCTCCTGGGTGTAGACGATCTCGTCGCGGACGATGACGGCGTCCCCGGAGTAGCGGGAGGACAGCACGCCGGCGGTCACGATGCCGTACATCGCGTCCTGCGGGGCGAAGTGCTGCAGGATGGCAAAGCCGGCGAAGCCCAGCACCACCAGGGCCAGGACGAGATAGGGGACGCCGGAGCTCTTTTTGCGCACCGGAATGCCGGTGGCCGGCACCCGGTAGCCGGGCTTGGCCTGCTGGTTGGCCCGGGCGCCCGACGGCGCGGGCTGCTGCTGCGGGGGCGCCTGCCAGGCGCCTTGCTGGGGTGCTTCCTGCCAGGCGTTCTGCTGCTGGTAAGGGCTGTTCCGCCCGTCCTGCAGGGGACGCGGGCCGCCGGCCTGCGGGGCCGGACCGCTTTGGGGCATGCCGCCGTTCTGCGGCGCGTAACCGCCCGGGACCTGGGACGCCTGGCCCTGCAGGCCGGGGGCGTATCCCTGGGGCGGATAGGGGGTCTGGTATTCCGGCTCCAGCTGGGCCGGCGGGGGAACGGACCCCGTCTGGCGGCTGACCGGTTTCTGATTCAGTTGTGTCCAGTCAGGCGGCTGGTAAGGGGGCTGCTGCATGGATCCTCCATTGATGAATTGATTCAGGGCGCGTCCTCTGAAAACAGCGGCGCGCCGGACGAAGCCAGCGTTACCGGAATCGAACCGGGATTATCCTTTCGCTGATGGGGGAGCCCGGAGGCTCCCGATGTAATACTGATTTACACCTAATCCATGCACATCTGTGGGCGTCTTTTGCGCCATCTCTGTGTCAGTCATCCTCACCGTACCTACGGGTACGCTTTCGGATGCCTTCCTTGATCTGACGCAAAATCCATCCCACATCTGCACATGTCTTAGATGAAAATCAGTATAAGA
>CAMJXZ010000357.1 GCA_946409855.1 uncultured Clostridia bacterium
TCGCTGAAATGGAGCCACCGGCTCCATTTCCGGGCGCGAATAACCCCGCAGCGTATCCTATGACCCGGAAAGGGACCGCCTGACCCCGGAGGAGCGGGAACGGCGGGACGTCATGTTCATCGGCGATCAGCTCCGGTTCATGGTGCCGGCGGAGGAGTGAGCGGAATTGTTTTCGGGGCGCTGTATTTCCTGTTTGCCCGCCTGAACCAGATCAGGCACAGCATCACCTGCAGAATGGTGGAGCACGGGGTCGCAAGACCGATATGGAACATGGATACGGGGACCTGACGGCTCATGATGAACGCCACGGGAATGCGGACCAGGAAAGCGCCGATAATGCCCTGAACCATCACAAACTGCGTCATGCCCAGGCCGTTGAAAAACCCGATGAAGCAGAACAGGAAGCAGGTCAGCAGGCAGTCGATCGCGTAAGCCTTCAGATAATCCGCGGATGCGGCGATGACATCCGGATCATTGGCAAAGATACCTGAAAGCAGGTCTCCCCGCCAGAACGTCATCACAAACATCAGCACGGCCAGCAGGGCGGACACGCCGATGGCGTAAGCCAGCGCTTTCTTTGCCCGCCCGTACTGTCCTGCGCCTATATTCTGGGCCGCAAAGGCGGACATGGCCTGCATAAAGGCCGCCGGGATCAGCATGATAAAGGCGCATACTTTTTCGGCGACGCCGATTCCCGCCGAGGCGACCAGACCAAGCCCGTTCACAATGGCCAGCAAAACAAGGAAGGAAATCCCCACCAGCAGATCCTGAAGCGCGATCGGCACCCCCAGGATCGTCGTTTTGCGGATGATGTCCCTGTCAAACCGGAGATCTTTTCTTTCGAGCCGGAACGGCAGGTCCTTCTTTCTGAGGATCATCAGCGACGCCATCACGCTGACGGCCTGGGCCATGACAGTCGCCAGCGCGGCGCCCGCCGTTCCCATGCGGCATACCGCGACCAGCAGAAGATCCCCGGCGATATTGCATACGCAGGCGATCAGGACCGTCATGAGCGGTGTTTTGGAGTCCCCGATCCCGCGGAAAATGCTGCCGATCAGGTTGTATGAAATGATGAACAGGGAGCCGAAACCGCAGATCCGGATATAGGACGCGGTTTCATCAAACGCTTCCTCAGGAGCGTTCATCACGGCGCTGAGCATCCCTGAAAGCAGCGGGATCAGACAGGTGAAAAGACCGGCAATCACCGCGAACAGGCAGATGCTGCTCCCGATGACCTGCCCGCCTTCTTTGCCCCGTCCTTCCCCGATTCGCCGCCCCAGGAGAATGGTGGTGCCCATGGCGAAGCTCGTGACCAGATTGGTCAGCGTCATCATGATCTGCGAACCGGTCGAAACGGCCGAAACGTCGACGGAACGCGCAAATTTCCCTACGATCAGCAAGTCCACGGCGCCGTACATGGACTGAAGCAGCATGGCCAGAAAAACCGGGACCATGAACCGGATCAGCGGCGACAGGATCTTTCCTTGCGTAAAGTCATTCCCTTTGCTCATGCGCTGCCTCCAAAAAACAGCCGGATAAGAATCAGGCGTCTCATCCTGACATCTTATCCGGTCGATCATTTCCGATGAATCATCCACCCTCCGATGAACAGCAGTATTTTATCACGTTTTCCGGGAATGTCAATTCCGTTTCCCGCCAGAGTTCGGGCGGCGGGTGGGAAACAACTCGGTTTCCTGGTTCGGAAAAAGGCAGCCCGCTTTTCCGGCAGGGCTGCCCGCAAAGATGTTCCGGAACGATCCGGGTGTTGCTCTGGATTTATTCGCCCAGCTTCGCGCGCACCTGGGCGATTTCATCCGCGGTCACGCCGATGCCCAGCAGATAGGCTTCCGCCGCGGCGGCCAGGTCCGCGTTCTCAAGGGTGTCCAGGCCGAAAGCGGTGCACAGGGACTTGACGATGTTGGCGGAGACGATCAGGTCGTACTGATCGGTGCCGGGCTGCACGCCGTAATAGTTGAAGAAGGTCACCATGTAATCGGCCTTGACCTCGTCCAGCGTGGCGCCCATCAGGCATTCCAGCACGGCGGAGACGAAGCCGGCGCGGTCCTTGCCTTCGTTGCAGTGCACCAGGAAGGGGGCCTCGTTCTCGGCGATGAAGCGGATGCCGTTGGCCAGGCCGGCCCTGAAATCATCGGCGGCAAAGTCCACGCCCAGGTTCAGGGGGATGACGGCCTGCCTGCTGTAGTAGCTTTCGGCGAAGCCTTCGTAGCCCTGCATGGTTTCCGGACTGTCCGCCAGGTTGATGAAGGTCTTGACGCCGGCCTGTTCGGCGGCCTTGTCGGCGTAGGCGCTGCGGCCGATCTCGGGGTTCACGGGGGAGGAGGAGCGGTACAGCTTGCCCGCGCCGACGCCGGTGGTGGCGATCACGCGGAAGTTGGCGAACTGCTCGTCCGTCAGGTCCGGATAGTCTTCCCGCTTTTCACTGCGGGTCAGCTGGTTCATGACCCAGGTCTCGTAGTAGCCGCCCTGCTCCTTCATGGCGAAAGAAACCGCGACGGGCTCTTCCACCTGGTAATGCCATACGTAGCCCGGGTCCGCCTCGATCTTTTCTTTCTGCGCGATGCCGGCGGTGGTGGCGAAATCGCCCATGTTGATGGCGACCAGCACGTAATCCTCGTTCGTTTCGGGCTTGATGACCACGCGGCAGATCATGCTGCCCTGCTCGACGTCGGAGAAGTTGGAGCCGACCGGCATGTCGTACTCGTGCCCGTTCACGGTCACGATGACGATATCGCCGTAGGCATAGCCCAGGGCGAGCAGGTCAGTGCCGGAAATGGACAGCTGGACGTTGCCGTATTTCTGGATGTCGGTGATGACGATGGCGTCCTGCGCCAGGACGGGCAGCGCGGCGCACAGCAGCGCGGCGGCCAGCAGAAGGGAGAAGAGCTTTTTCATATGGGGTCCCTGCCTTTCTTGATCCATATAGGATAGGGGAATATGATGGACAAAATGATCATACCCCCGGGCAGGGGATTTGTCAATGGGAAAGCGGCTTTGACAGGACACGGAAAAAAAGTTATACTGTTCGCATCATGAACCGGAGGGAC
>CAMJXZ010000358.1 GCA_946409855.1 uncultured Clostridia bacterium
GCGCTGGCGAGAAAATACGGCGAATTCCTCACATTCAAGCTCGAAAACATGCAGCTGCAGCACAACGAATACCTGAAGGAAAAGGATTCGCAGACCCTGCCCGCCCCTGAGGAAAAGCAGCGGGAGCGCGTCATGATGGCGTCTGTCGCGGCGGTCAACGGCGATGGGCTTCGCGACGTCTTTCAGAACCTGGGCTGCAGGGAGATCATCGCCTGCGGGCCGACCATGAACGCCTCGGCGGAGGAGTTTGTCCGCGCCATCCGCGCGGCCAACGCGGAGCATACCGTGATCCTGCCGGGCAATCCCAACCTGATCCTGGCCGCCCAGCAGGCCGCCGGGCTGGCCGGCGGGGACGTCCGCGTACTGGAGGCGAAGACCGTCCCGGAGGCGTATTTCGCCCTGGCGATGGATCTGCAGGACAGCGAGGATGTGGAGCAGCGCATCGGGCAGATGCAAAGCGGCATCGAAAGCGTGGATACCCTTTTGATCGCCGTGGCTGCCAAAACCTTTTCCCACAACGGCACGGATTTTCCCAAGCATCAGTGGGTGGCCATCGCCCACGGCGAACCGGTCCTGTCCGCGGACAGCCAGCTGAGCGCGATCCTGCAGGGGATCGATCGGGTCGGCGGGCTTTCGGACAAGGAAATCTGCGTGCTGTTCCGCGGCCGGGACGGAGACGCTTCCCTGGAGGACGAGATCCGGGAGGCGCTGGAGGAGCGCTGTCCGCTGATGGACATCACCTTCCTGGACGGCGGGCAGCAGATTTATGACTGGATGATCGGACTGGCGTAAAGGAGGGGTTTGCTTTGAACTGGATTGTCTGGGCGTTGATCATCCTCGCGGTGAATCTGGTGGTGTTTACCTGGATCGTCGCGTGGATCATCTACAGCGCGCTTCTGCGCAGGCGCAAGCCGGAAAAATGGGCGCGCCGGCAGAGCATGCCGGATGATGAGGAATACATCCGGCTGTACGACCAGGCCCTTTCCTGGCGGGAAGAAAACCTGTCCCGCAAGCGGGATGTGGAGATCACCAACGACGGCCTGCGCCTGGTGGGCGAATACTACGACTTTGGGTCGGACCGGGCGGTGATCATCATTCCCGGGCGGATGGAATCCTGCTATTATTCCTGCCATTACGCCGAGCCCTACAGGAAAGCCGGCTTCAACGTCCTGACCATCGACGGCCGGGCCCACGGCGAGTCCGAGGGGAAGATCAATTCGCTGGGCTATCTGGAATACAGGGACGTCCTGGCCTGGGCCAGGATGCTCCACGACCGGGAGAACATCCGCCAGGTGGTGCTGCACGGGATCTGCATCGGCTCTTCCACGGCGGTGTTCGCCGCGGCGGACGAAGCCTGCCCGGACTATGTGACCGCCATCGTGGCGGACGGGCTGTACCAGCGCTTCTACGATTCCTGCCGGAACCACATGATCAACGACCACCGGCCGCTGTTCCCCTTCCTGGCGGAAACCATGTTCCTGATCCGGGTGGTCAGCAAGGCGGACGCCGTGCATGACGGCCCCATTTTCAGGATCGGCCGGGTGACCCGGCCGGTGCTCTTCCTGCACAGCCGGGCGGACATCTTTTCCACCCCGGACAAGGCGCAGGAGCTGTACGACCGGTGCCCTTCCGAAAAGAAGAAAATCGTCTGGTTTGACGGCGCCGGCCATTCCCGCATCCGTATCACGCATCCGGAGGCCTATGATCAGGCCATCCTGGATTATTTGTCCCAACTGGCCAACTGAATGGAAAATAAGGGAGGATCTGCCATGTTCTGTGAAAAATGCGGTACCTACGTCAACGACAACTCCCGGGTCTGCCCCCAGTGCGGCAGCCCGGTCAAAGGGGAAGAACAGAATATCACCTCGAACACCACCTACAAGGGCGCCCTGGGCAACCCGACCCCGGTGCTCGTCTGGGGCATCGTGGGGCTGGCCTTCTCTCTGACCTTCTACCTGAGCTTCCTGGGCATCATCTTTTCCGCCGTGGGCCTCAAAAAGGCCAACAGCTACTACGCCTTCACGGAATACATGCCCAGCAACCAGGCCAGGATCGGCAAGCGGCTGAGCGTCGCCGGCATGATCGTCGGCATCATCCTGACCGTCGTGCTGGTCATCCTGATCATTGGGCTGCTCGCGGCCGCCGGCAACAGCCGGTATTATTACTGATTCCGTTCGAAGGATCAAAAAGACGGCGGGCCGGAATAAGGCCCGCCTCTTGTATGGCTGAAGGAGATTTGCATGCTGAAAAAAGAGATCAAGCTGCGCCTGCTGCTGTTCCTGCTGCTGATATATGCGGCCGTCTATAGCCTGCAGTATTACAGCATATCCCGGAACGCTGCCGGGTTTCTGGTCCCTGCCATGCAGGAGTTTATTCCGGTAACGTTTCTTTATCTTGCCATCCGCTTTTCTGAATACAGGAAGAGGACGGCGAGCGTCGTTTTTGCCGTCCTCTTTTGCGCTTACCGGACGACCGTGATGACGGCAAAGTACTATCCTCTCATGCGGTCCGGTTATTCTCCGGACGTGTTTTTCTGGCTCAGTCTGACGGCTGCCGTCGCAGAATGGATCCTCTTTTTGGTGTACATTCTCCGAAGCAATTCCTACAACGGCCTCAGGTTCTCGGTTCTGGCGGGGGTACTTGGGACGGTGCAGTGCCTGAAAGCCGCATTGATCCTGCTGCCTTCAGGCGCTGGCCGGGATCCGGGGTTTGTCTGGATGTATGTTTTCTCCTTTCTCGGTACGGTGATCCTGACCCATGCGTCCATGATCCAGTACTGGCGCAGCGACCGGCTGAAGGCCGACACACCGGCGGAAGCCGCCGCGCCTGAAGCCGCGCCGCCCGAGCCTGACAGCGCGCCGGCGGTGAACCTCAAAAAGAACTGAAAAATCGGAACGAAACAAAGCCGCCCGCTGTTTCTTCCGGCCGGTCTGGCCGGGAAACAGCGGGCGTTTGGATGTGCCTTTGCGGATCAGCGGCCGCCGGTGGCGAAGCTGAACAGCAGGAACGCCACGTTGACCGCAACGCCGATCAGCGCGAACATACGCACCTTTTTGGC
>CAMJXZ010000359.1 GCA_946409855.1 uncultured Clostridia bacterium
TTGAAGCCCGAAACGCCGCAGGCGCGGTAGATCTCTTCCCGGAGTTCCTCCGTCTTCTTCGTATACTGCCGGCCAAGGCTCCTCAGGACGTCCGCGTCCACCCGGACGCCGGCCTTCTCCATGTCGAAAAGCACCCGGCTCAGCGGCAGCTCGATCTCCCGGTACAGGCTGTCCATTCCCTGGGCCTTCAGCGCTTTTTTCTGCTCGGCCGCGCGGGAAAGAACCGTGCCCGCGTGTTCCGCCCCCAGGTCCCTCAGGGGGTAGGACTTGGCCAGCGGGTTCATCAGGTACGCGCCCAGCTGCGTATCCCAGACCACTTCTGGCAGCGGCAGGCCGGCCTGGTCCAGCGTATGGTACAGCTTTTTCGCGTCATGGGTCAGGATCGGACGGTCCAGCGCCTGCCCGGCCGCTTCCAGCGCGGCGTCCGGCGTAAGCCCGTCGTTCAGCAGGGTCATCTGGCCCAGCAGCGCTTCCGCGCACCGGCCGGACGCGGCAAAAGACAGCCTGTCCATCCCGACGTACAGGGCGGTTTCAGCTTCGGCCGGGATCGCGGAAACCCAGGCCCGGATCGCCCCGGCGTCCGCCAGGCTTTCGGGCTTTTCCGCGGGCGTCGGCGGTTCCTCCGCCGCTTCCCCGGCCGCTTCTCCCCAGATCTTTCTCGCCCGCTGGGCAGCCATCCGCAGCCCCAGGCTTTCCAGCTTCGGGATGCCGGCGGCGCCCCCGTCCGTCCGGCAGGCGTCATAGTCGATGGTGACAGGCGCCTGCGGCACGATGGTCGCCAGCTTCCTGGAAAACAGCGCGAGCTCCCGGTTGTCCCGGAGCTTTTCCCCGATCTTGCCTTTGATCTCGTCCGCGTGGTCCAAAAGGTTATCCAGGCTGCCGTATTCCTGCAGCCATTTGACGGCCGTCTTTTCCCCCACGCCGGGCACGCCCTTGATGTTGTCGCTGCTGTCTCCCATCAGGCCCTTCAAGTCGGTCACCTGCGCGGGGGTCACGCCGAAGTATTCCCGCACCCCGGCCGGGTCAAACAGGATCGTTTCGGTGATGCCCTTCCTGGTAAACAACAGGGAAACCCGGTCGCTGACCAGCTGCAGCGCGTCCCGGTCCCCGGTCAGGAGCATCGTGTCGATCCCCTTTTCCGCGTTGAGCCGCCCCACGGTGCCCAGGATGTCGTCCGCCTCGTAGCCGGCCGTCGCGTACACCGGGATGTGCAGCGCGGGCAGCAGCTCCCGGATCGCCCGCAGCTGGGAAATGAGCTCGTCCGGCGTCTTCTGCCGGCCGGCCTTGTAATCGGCGTATTCCAGATGGCGGAACGTCGGGGCGTGCTCGTCAAAAGCCACCGCGCAGTAAGCGGGTTTCCGCTCCTCAAAGACCTTGAGCAGCATCATCATGAATCCGTGCAGCGCCCCCGTCGGCGTACCCTGATAATCCATCGCCGGCACGGCGTGAAACGCCCTGTGCATCAGGCTGTTCCCATCGACGATCAGGAAGAAGTCCCCGGCCATTCCGTTCCCCTCCGGTAAAAAGATTCGCATTATTATATCACGCTTTTCCGTCTCCCGCAATGCGGGATTGCGGCGATGTCCCGCGTTGCGGGCGGCCGTTTCCCGGTTTTTTTGACCCGGAAATACAAAAAGCGGCCGGAAAGCCGCGTGAATCCGACGTTTGAAGCGCTGAAAAACCCCCGCGCGGGGTTATCTGCGCGGGGGGTGTCTCATGCTGTTTTCCTTTTGTTTTTACATGCCGCTCACACGGATCGTGATCTCGTCGTTGACCCGGATCGTCCGGCCGTAGGGCTTGATGGGATCATCCGGCTCGCTGGTCACGCGGACCTTGGCGGAGCAGGAGTAGGTGCCCTTGGGGGCGTAATAAACGGTCAGGTCGCGGATGGTGCCGTTCTTGTTGTTCCAGTAGTTGGCGACCACCTTGGTGATGCCATTGCCGTCGGGATACACGACGGTCACGGTGGGCACGTACCAGGTGGTGTAGTACCAGTGCTTGTCCACAACGCCGTCATTGTCCGCGTCAACGCCCTTCAGGTTGACCTTCACACGCTTGCCGGTATCCGGATCAATCACATACACATAGTGATCGCCGTCGATGGTCACGGGCTCAAAGCGGACGGTGGTCTGCGCGCCCTCGATATTCGTGCCGAAGACGTCGCCGTCAAAGGTGTACTCGATGAACTTGACCTTGCCGCTGTTGGAGTAGCCGGCGGTCACGCCGTCCTTGCCGGCCTTGATGAACCAGGGCTTTTCCTTAGTCCTGGAGCCGCCCGCCCAGGTATACCCGGCTTGAACTCTCCTGCCTTCGGTGTAGAGCTCGGCGTAGCCGCTCTCGTTCACGTCGATGTTTTCCTTGCCGTTGTACCAGTTGGCCACGGCAAAGTCGGGCTTTTCGGAGAACTGCAGGTGCATGATCGCGTCGTCCACCGCCAGGATGGGGCAGGGATCAAAGGGATCCAGCGGGTTGCCGTAGGTGGGTACGCTGTCCGTCCAGGTGTAAAGATCCAGGGGATCCGGCATTTCCGGAATCTCCAGCCGGACGATTTTGCTGGGAATGCGGACCGCGATCGTTTCGCCCAGCGCGCTGGCCGGAACGAGTACTGCCAATAATACTGCCAGGGCGAGGCTCAGCGTGCGGAAAGAAAACTTTCTGTCAGTGAACTTCATATAAAATACCCTCTTCCTTATCCGATGATCAACCGGAAAGCCCGGTCTTTGTATTATTCTACTCCATTTTTTCCGTTTCGTCAACCATTGAAAAAAAGAATCTGATGTTTCCCGCAGTTTTCAGCCTGTATTCCGATATCTCTTTGGCATATTTCCTGAAAGGCGCCTCCCGGGGTTCGGCAAGCATCCCCCATCTGCTCTTCGCTTCTTTTTCACTTTTTTACATTTTTTCAAAAAAAGCAGAAAAAGGACTTGCTTTTTTTCTGTTTCTGTGGTAGTATTCATATGTTGTCTGACAGACAGCGTATGCGCCCTTAGCTCAGCTGGATAGAGTGTTTGACTACGAATCAAAAGGCCGAGG
>CAMJXZ010000360.1 GCA_946409855.1 uncultured Clostridia bacterium
GCGGAAAACCAGCGAACACATGCCGAAAAGGAAAGACACGGCCATGGCCGCAAGCAGCATCATGCGGACGGTTTCAAAAGCATCCTCTGTCCCGTAAGAACCGGTGGATACCTGCATTTTCCTTTCCGCCGACGCATCCGGGCGCTTCACTTTTTTCCATTTCCGGAACAGGAACCTGATCCTCCCGCGCATGGGCTTTCTCTCCTTTCATATGGATTACATCAGCAACAGTGTCCGATTGGGGGAAAGGTTACAAAACAGCTCAAAAAAGCCCGGCTGCCTCAACCGGGCAAACCGGGCTGTGATCATATTCAAAAAACGT
Organism: uncultured Clostridia bacterium; assembly: GCA_946409855.1. Taxonomy (GTDB): domain Bacteria; phylum Bacillota; class Clostridia; order Christensenellales; family Aristaeellaceae; genus UBA4246. The sequence continues at coordinate 323 of CAMJXZ010000360.1, forward strand.
AATGGCGCGGGCGGAAGGGAATCCGCTTTGCCGGCTTTCTCCGCCTTTTAAAGGGCGGCGGCGATGTCCCCGGCCAGGGCTTCCAGGGCTTCCTGCTGATCCAAATGCAGGGCGGAGCGGACCGTCAGCGTCTGCCCCAGCTGCGGGCAGTTTTTGAGGCTGTCCAGCAGTTCCTTCATCAGCTTGCCGGCGTTGGGCGCCCAGGTGCCGTTTTCGATCAGGGCATAGGGGCGGTTCTGCAGGTCGTGGGCCTTGAGGTCCAGCAGCAGGTTTTCCAGGGGGGTAAAGATGCCGTTGTTGTAGGTCGCGCCGGCGAACACCAGCACCTTGGCCCGGTAGGCTTCGGCCAGCATGTCGCTGACGCGTTCCCGCGCCACGTCGTAAACCTTCGCGGAAGCGCCGCGCCGGGCCAGCGCTTCGCCCAGCTTTTTCGCGGCATCCAGCGTGTGGCCGTAGATCGACCCGGCGAAAATCACCGCCTCGTCGTCCTCCGCCGCGGAGCGGCTCCATCGGTCGTGCTTGTCGATGAACCAGACCAGGTTTTCCCGCCAGACCGGGCCGTGCAGGGGCAGGATCATCGAAATATCCAGTTTGGCTGCTTTTTTCAGCACATTCTGCACGGGGGTGCCGTACTTGCCGACGATGTTGCAGTAATACCGCCGGGCGTCCGCCAGCCATTCCTGTTCAAAGGGGACCTCGTCGGCAAAGAGCTTGCCGGCCAGAACGCCGAAGGTGCCGAAAGCGTCCGCGGAGAAAAGCAGACGCGCGGTTTTGTCGTACGTCATCATGACCTCGGGCCAGTGGACCATGGGCGCCAGCGTAAAGACCAGCTCGTGCCGGCCCAGGGAAAGGGCGGTGCCTTCCCCCGCCTGGAGCACCCGGCCCGAAATGTCCAGGTCAAAGAACTGGCCGAACATCGTCAGGGCCTTTTTGGTCATCACCGCGGTCGCTTCCGGATGGGCTTTCAGCACCTGCGCCAGGGTGCCCGAGTGATCCGGCTCCATGTGCTGGACGATCACATAGTCCAGCGTCCGGCCGGCCAGCGCTTCCCGCAGGTTGTCAAAGAAAGCGGGGGCTTCCCGCTCGTCCACGGTGTCAAAGAGGGCCGTCTTTTCGTCCAGCAGGAGATAGCTGTTGTAGGTCACGCCCCGGGGGATGGGGTACACGCTTTCAAACAGCTCCGTTCGGGTATCATCCACGCCCAGGTAAAAAAGATCTTCCGTCACGCTGCGCAGCATATGAAAAAACCTCCGTTGATTATAGTTCTTTTTCTTCGCCCTGCCAGGCGCCGTCCGCCGGTTCGGCCGGGCCGTCGTACCAGCCGAGCACCCCGTCCTTGCGGACATAGTGCCCGGCGCCGAAATCGCGTATCAGGCTCATGACATCGCCCGCGCGGACGGGCAGGCGGAAGTCGGTATAGTCCGTATTGAGGCGGTCCGGATGCCCCCGGTCCAGCGCTTCGTCCGGCACCCGCACCGTCCGCCCGTGCCAGGAAACCAGCGTAAAGCCGGACCCGTCCTTTCCCAGGATTTCCACCTGCCGGTCGTGATACCGGATATAGGTAAAATCCTCCGACGGGGCCTGATCCTCAAGCGCCCGGATCCGGGGGAGATCGTCTTCCCACACGAAAGAAAACCGGTCTTTTTGAGGATCCCGCCAGATCACGCAGTTCAGCTGGCCGCTCTTTTTGACCCCGCAGCCGCCGTCCAGGCAGAGGATCCGCCGGTCCCGCAGCAGCAGGGGGGACATATCCATAAATCTGTCCCGGTACAAAACGGCCGGCCAGTGGCCGACCGCCACGTATTTGGGGAACGACAGCCCGCGGGACAGAAAATCGTCGCATTTGAGGTAGGGATTGCTGTCCTGCCCGATCAGCTCGTCCACCCGCAGGTGCGGCAGCCCCCCGTGCACAAAGGTCATCCGCGGCGTTTCCAGGATCGTGGGCAGCCCGGACAGGAACGTCAGTTCCTCTTCAAAATGCCGCCGGATCTCCCGGACCGTCCCCGCTTCGTCCATCCCTTCCCGGAAGGGGATGCCCAGCTCCCCGCACATCTCCATCAGCAGACAGCCGCCCCACCAGGACGCCATCATCGGCGCATAGTCAAACAGCACGTGCTGCTCCTCCGGGTCGTCCGACAGCAGCTTGCTCAGGGTAAAAACGTCCATGTTGCCCATCAGGACATGGACGCTGTGCGTTTTTGAAAGCACCATCAGCGTGCGGACGACCGGCAGGCTTTCCCTGCCCTTTTCCAGCAGATCGCCCACCACCACCAGGCTGTCCGCCCGGGAGAAGGCCGCGCGCCGCAGCACCCGCCGCAGCGCCGTATCGTGCCCGTGCACGTCGGAAAGGATCAGCACCCTCTGGCCCGCGGGAAAATCCGCGCGGACCACACGGACGGTCTGACAGGGCAGAAGCGCCGTCATCTGGCGATCATCTCATCCCGCCGGGGCCCGTTGGACAGGTACCGGACCGGCGTTTCGATTTCCTTTTCCAGGAACAGCACATAGTCCCGGCAGGCCTTGGGCAGGTCCATAAATTCCCGGATCCCGCGGATGTCCTGCTTCCAGCCGGGCAGAACGGTATAGACCGGCTTCGCCTTTTCCAGCACCGGGGTTACCGGGAAATCCCGGATCACGCCGTCCTCCGTTTCATAGCCGACGCAGACCCGGATCTCGTCCAGATAGGACAGCACGTCCA
>CAMJXZ010000361.1 GCA_946409855.1 uncultured Clostridia bacterium
GCGAAAAAACAGCGGCGCCATGTTCTGCCGTCCCGGCCGGGCATCGCGCCGCTGTTTTGTTGGGGGAGCAATAAGCATCCATTTCCGGCGAAAAAACAGCGGCGCCATGTTCTGCCGTCCCGGCCGGGCATCGCGCCGCTGTCTGATTTTTTACCGATTTGCATCGAGCCCGTGTGCGGATGTCCATGGACCAGGTGTAAATCAGTATGATATTTTACGGCTGCTTGCCGATGTAGGCCAGGATGCCGCCGTCCACGTAGAGGATGTGGCCGTTGACGAAGTTGGAAGCGTCGGAGGCCAGGAACACCGCCGGGCCCTGCAGGTCTTCCGGGTTGCCCCAGCGGGCAGCGGGGGTCTTGGCGACGATGAACTGGTCGAAGGGATGACGGCTGCCGTCCGCCTGGCGTTCGCGCAGGGGCGCGGTCTGCGGGGTGGCGATGTAGCCCGGCCCGATGCCGTTGCACTGGATGTTGTACTCGCCGTACTCCGAGCAGATGTTCCGGGTCAGCATCTTGAGGCCGCCCTTGGCCGCCGCGTAGGCGGACACGGTTTCACGGCCCAGCTCGCTCATCATCGAGCAGATGTTGATGATCTTGCCGTGGCCCTTTTTGATCATCCCGGGGATGACGGCCTTGGCGCAGATGAAGGGGGCGTTCAGGTCCACGTCGATGACGGCGCGGAAGTCCGCCGCGCTCATTTCGATCATGGGGATGCGCTTGATGATGCCGGCGTTGTTGACCAGGATGTCGATGGTGCCGACTTCTTCTTCCACCTGCTTGACCAGCGCCTGCACGGCGGCCTCGTCGGTGACGTTGCAGGTATAGCCGTGGGCCTTGATGCCCTTGGCGGCGTAGGCTTCCACGCCCATCTGCGTCTTTTCCGGGTTCAGGTCGTTGAAAACGATGGTCGCGCCGGCGGCGGCGAATGCTTCCGCGATGGCGAAGCCGATGCCGTAGGATGCGCCGGTGATCCAGGCTACCTTGCCCTGGAGGCTGAAAGCGTTCATGTCCATGTCGATCGTTCCTTTCTGTCTGTCCGTTGGTGCAAAAAACTTTACCGAAGCTCGGTGGTGGGGATCACGTCCATGTCGTCAAAGGCCTGGTTTTCGCCGCCCATGGCCCAGATGAACGTGTAGTTGCTGGTGCCGGCGCCCGCGTGGATGGACCAGGACGGGGAAATGACGGCCTGCTCGTTCTGCATGACGATGTGGCGGGTCTCCTGTCCTTCGCCCATCATGTGGAAAACGACGTTGTCCTGCGGCACCTCAAAGTAGAAGTAAACTTCCATCCGGCGCTCGTGGGTGTGGGCCGGCATCGTGTTCCAGACAGAGCCGGGCTCCAGCACCGTCATGCCCATGGAAAGCTGGCAGGTCTTGAGCACGGAGGGATGGATGAACTGGTTGATCGTGCGCTTGTTGGAGGTTTCCATCGCGCCCAGGGGCTTTTTCGCCGCGTCGGCGATTTTGAGCAGCTTCGTTTCGTAGGAACGGTGGGCGGGGGCGGAAACGATATAGAACTTGGCGGGCTTCGCGCCGTCGTCAGAGGCAAACAGCACTTCCTTCGCGCCCATGGTGATGTACAGGCAGTCCTTGTAGCCCAGCGGGTACACCGTGCCGTCCACGGTCACTTTGCCGGCGCCGCCCACGTTGAACATCCCCAGCTCCCGGCGCTCCAGGAAATACTGGGTGCCGAAGTTGTGCCAGATGTCGATGCCCTTGTCCAGCGGCACGGTCTCGCTGACCGGCATGACGCCCAGGGTCACCATCCGGTCCACATGGCTGTAGACGGCGGTCACGGTGTCCTGAACAAACAGGTTCTCAATCAGGAATTCCTTCCTGAGCTCCTCGGTGGTGTAACGCTTCACATCGCGCTGGTTGCAGGAATAACGGATATCCATAGTGCGGCAAAACCTCCTTCGTTGGGCCTGTTCTTCCCTTCTATTTTAGATGATTTTTGGGGGTAAGTCAAGCGCGGCAGCCTCCTTTTCCTCGGCTCACGCATGAATGCGTGAGCCCATTGGCGGGGGAATCTTTCCCCCGCCAATACCACCCCCTGGGCGGATTTGCCTGTCACCCTTTCAGGGCTCCCGGGCGGCAAATCCGTAAGGAATGAATTTTTGCTCCCGGATGGCAAGCTAACCTCCGCAAAAATTCTCCTCGGACCGGCAAAGCCGGTCCTGCGGATTTCCCTGAAGGGGGCTCTGCCCCCTTCATAACCCCTTTGTCTGTCTCCGACAATACTTCATTATGCGGTTTTTTACTCGTGCGGTTGCCTTGCCATAATGGCGGAGAAATCCATCCTTTTATGCCTCGCCCTGAGATTTGACAAAAACAGACAAATGTGATATAAATGGAACACAAATTGCGCAGCCAAACGCAAGCACAAACTGAACAGGCAGTCCTCAATCAAAAGCCGGAGGATGTGGCCGGGCCGCTTTGGGCGGCAGCAGAAGCGAAAGAGGCGTCTGCGGGACATGGTTCTGTTCCCTCAGGCGCGCAGTTTCTATTCCTGTTTTCTCCCGCTGCGGGCGGGGAAAGGTGCTGGAGGCTGGTTATTAATGGAAATGCAGAAAATCGTCCGGAAGCTGTCCCATGTTGGGATCTTTGGCAATATCCTGCTGGCGGGGTTCAAGCTCTTCGCCGGCATCGTCGGAAAATCCGGCGCCATGGTGTCGGACGCCGTCCATTCCCTGTCTGACGTGTTCGCGACGATCATCGCCTATATCGGCGTGCGCCTGGCCGCGCAGCGGGAGGACGCCGAACACCCCTACGGCCACGAGCGGCTGGAGTGCGTGGCTTCTCTGATCCTGGGCCTGATTCTGGCGGGTACGGGCATCGGCATCGGGGCCAGCGGGGTGCGTAAGCTCCTGGGGGCGCGGGAGGCCATCGAAATCCCCACCGCTCTGCCGCTGGTGGCGGCGCTGGTGTCCATTGCCGTTAAGGAGGGCATGTACTGGTACACGATGTACTACGCGAAAAAGATGGATTCCTCCGCCTTCAAGGCGGACGCCT
>CAMJXZ010000362.1 GCA_946409855.1 uncultured Clostridia bacterium
TTTTTTCTGCGGCATATGATTTGCTTCCTTTCTTTATAATAAGGAAAACGAGGGCTGCCTGTATTCTATCATACGCGGGCGGGATGCGCAACGGATTTTTCAGCCGGCGCAGGAAGACGCGCCGGGCATGCCGTTTTTTTGACAAAAAATCCTTCCGAAAACTATTGACAAGACGGGTGGGGTATGGTATATTGACTACAGTTGTTAGCACTCAACCGCATCGAGTGCTAACAACGAAACGAAAGCCGGAGCCGGCAGGAAGGAAGGAATCCCATGCTGGATGAGCGCAAGCGCCAGATACTGGACTTTATCATTCAGGATTATGTGGATACCGCGGTTCCTGTCGGCAGCCGGACGATCACCCGCAAGTATAACATCGGCGTTTCGCCGGCCACCATCCGCAACGAGATGAGCGACCTGGAGGCGCTGGGTTATCTGGAACAGCCCCATGTTTCCGCCGGGCGGGTGCCCAGCGTGAAGGCCTACCGCCTGTACGTGGACGACCTGATCGCCGCGGGCCCGGAAGCCTTTGAGCCGGATGAGGCCGCGGGCGCGTGCTTCTCCCGGTGCCTGACGCAGCAGGAGGACGCCGCGCAGAGCGCCGCCCAGGCGCTGTGCGAAAGGACGCGCATGACCAGCCTGGTCATGATGCCCAGCCAGCCCGGGATGCGGATCTCGACCCTGCAGCTGATCTCCATGCCCGGCAACGCCGCGCTGCTGGTCCTGGTGACCGACAGCGGCCTGGTGCGGGACACGGTGCTGCACGTCCGGGAGAACCTGGATCCGGACGCGCTGTACGCCATCAGCCGGTCGCTTACGGAGGCTTTGTCCGGGCGCACGGTGCTGGAGGTGCAGCACATGCTGGCCGCCTACGCCAGCCTGGGCGGGGCCGAGCAGCGCGTGCTGGACGGGGTGAGGACGCTGGCGGCCCAGCTGGCCCGGCAGTCCTCGGAAGACACCGTGTATGTGGACGGCGCCCACAACATCCTCAATTTTCCGGAGTATGCCGATGTGCAGAAAGCCCGCGCCTTCCTGGCCGTGATGGAAAAAAGGCGCAGCCTGCTGGACATCATCCGGGAAGACCGCGCGCCGGTCACCGTCCGCATCGGCGAAGAGCTGGCGCTGCCCGAGCTCTGCGACTGCAGCCTGATCACCACGCGCTTCGGTGTGGGCGGGTATCACGGGCTGCTGGGGGTCATCGGCCCGGTGCGGATGCCCTACCGGCAGACCGTGCGGACGCTGACCACCATCAGCCGCTCGATGACGGAACTGTTTTCATCTTAGTGCGGGACAATAAAAAAAGGAGGCGCGCCGGGCGCGAAGGGATATGGAGGACGAAATGAAACGCAAAAACCGCAAGGAAAAGGATCATCAGCAGGAGCCGCTGTCGGAGGAAACGCCCGCCGGCGAAAACGCTGAGAACGAAGCGGAAGAAGCCGCGGAAGCAAACACGGAAGCCGCGCCTGAAGCGGCCGCGGAAAACGAAGGCATCGTGGACCTGAAGCCGCTGCTGGAGGCTTCCAGGCAGAAGGCGGAAGAGTATCTGAACCTGGCGCAGCGCGTGCAGGCGGACTTTGACAATTTCCGCCGCCGCAACCAGACCGTCCGGGCCGACGCCTTTGAGGACGGCGCCCGGGAGCTGGTCAAGACCCTGCTGCCCGTGGTGGACAACCTGGAGCGCGCCCTGGCCGCGGAAACGACGGACGATTCCCTGAAAGCCGGCGTGGCCATGGTGTACAAGCAGCTGATGGACGTGCTGATCAAGCGCGGGGTCGAGGTCATCGACCGCGTGGGGGAACCGTTTGACCCCAACCTGGAAACCGCCATCCTCCAGGGCACGGAAGAGGACGGCGAAAAAGGCACCGTCTGCCAGGTGCTGCAGAAGGGCTACCGCATGGCCGGCGCGGTTCTGCGCAGCGCCATGGTCAAGGTGGTCCCGGAATAAATCCGGCGAAAAGAAACAGCCTGAACGCGGGGCAGCCCGCTTCACATAGATTTCTAAACAATGATCATAACAGCATTCAGCGGATAAACAGGAGGTAACATTATGAGCAAGATTATCGGTATTGACCTTGGCACCACCAACAGCTGCGTCGCCGTCATGGAAGGCGGCGAGCCCGTCGTCATCCCCAACGCCGAAGGCAGCCGCACCACGCCTTCCGTGGTCGGCTTCAACAAGGACGGCGAACGTCTGGTCGGCCGCGTGGCCAAGAACCAGACGATCCAGTACCCGGACCGCACCGTCGCTTCCATCAAGCGGAAGATGGGCACCAGCGAAAAGGTCACCATCGACCACAAAGAATACACCCCGCAGGAAATCAGCGCCATGATCCTGCAGAAGCTGAAGGCCGACGCGGAGAGCTACCTGGGCGAGACCGTTTCCCAGGCCGTCATCACCGTGCCCGCTTACTTCTCCGACTCCCAGCGCCAGGCCACCAAGGACGCCGGCCGCATCGCCGGCCTGGATGTCCTGCGCATCATCAACGAGCCCACCGCCGCGTCCCTGGCCTACGGCCTGGACAAGGAAAACAGCCACAAGATCCTGGTGTACGACCTGGGCGGCGGCACCTTCGACGTGTCCATCCTGGAAATCGGCGACGGCGTGTTCGAAGTGCTGGCCACCAACGGCGATACCCATCTGGGCGGCGACGACTTCGACGAGCGCATCATCCGCTACGTCGCGGACGCCTTCCGCAAGGACAACAACATCGACCTGACCAAGGACCCGATGGCCTATCAGCGCCTGAAGGACGCCGCAGAAAAGGCCAAGATCGAGCTGTCCGGCGCCATGAGCAGCAACATCAACCTGCCCTTCATCACCGCCGACGCCACCGGCCCCAAGCACCTGGACATCACCCTGACCCGCGCGAAGTTCGACGAACTGACCGCCGACCTGGTGGACAAGACCATCGTCCCGCTCCGCAACGCCCTGCGCGACGCCGGCCTGACCGCCGAGCAGATCGACAAGGTCATCCTGGTGGGCGGCTCCACCCG
>CAMJXZ010000363.1 GCA_946409855.1 uncultured Clostridia bacterium
TGTCCGTCCGGCGATTTACTCGCCGGATCGGCGCAGTCGACCGGAGGCGGCAGGGCTTCGCGGCGGTCTGGCCGTGGCGAGGGGAGTGTAGAGGGGGAACACCCTCTACTTAAAATCCGCAGCGGCGACCTGTGCGCCGCGAGGATCAAACGGCGGAGCCGTTTGTACCTTGCGGATTTGCCGCCCGGGAGCCCTGAAAGGGCGAGAGGCAAATCCGTCCGGGGGGTCCCGCAGGGGGGACGAAGTCCCCCTTGCGTTTACTGGATTCCCCGGATCTTGTCGAAGGGGAACAGGACGAACCGCACGTGGGCGACGATCTGGTCCCTTTTCAGCGGGCCGACGTCATTGTACCGGCTGTCGTGGGAATTGCCCCGGTTGTCGCCCATGACGAAGTACTCGTTTTCGCCCAGGGTGCGCTTGGCGTAATCAAACCCGGGCCGGGAATTCATCTTCTCCGGGTCGGGCACCAGTTCGTCGTTGACGTACAGCTGGCGGTCCCGGATTTCCACCGTGTCGCCGGGCAGGGCCACCAGCCGCTTGACAAAGGCGGTATTCCCGCGGTCCGGGTAGTGGCAGATCACCACGTCGCCCCGCTTCGGAGAGCCGAACACGTACTCGATCTTGGTGCAGAACATACGTTCGCCGTTGATCAGGGTGTTGGTCATGCTGGAGCCGTCCACTCTGTACAGCTCAAACACAAAGGCGCGGATCACGAGCGCAATCAGCAGCGCGCTGACGATGGTGACGATCCAGCTGATGATTTCCTGCTGCATGGTTCTGGGCGGCTTTCCTTCCGGTACTTTGACGGGGCGGTTCAGAAACGCGCGAAGGCCGCTTTCCTGGACGGCTTCTTCCGCTTTGGCGGTATCGGGTATCTGATGGGGCTGCTGGTTATTTTCACTCATTCTGTGCGGTTCCTCCTGTCGTTGCGGAAAGGGACGGGGCTTCCGGGATGATGTTGGGGACAGGGCCTCTTTCCAGGGTCGCCTTGCGGCGCTTGAGAAAGACCACGCGGTCCAGCATCACGATATGGCCGCAGGTCTGGCATTTCAGCTTGATATCCGCGCCGGTGCGGACAACGGTCCAGACATCGCCGCCGCAGGGATGCGGTTTGCGGGTGCGGACGACATCGCCCAGCCGAATCTCATCTTCCAAACGGATCCCTCCTTCCTTCCGGTTTCTGACATTATATCCTTTCCCGGCGTTTTTTTCAAGTGTCCGGCGCCATTCAATCCGCCTGTGAGACAAGTATTTGAACGGATTCGGCCTGAATTGTTCCGGAAAAGCGCCCGGGGTTCTTGCTTTGCGGGGGAAAACATGATATATTGCTTTCAGGGCAGAAGCTCCGGGCGGGTCATCCGTCCGCGGTCCTGCCGGATCAAAAAAAGGAGGAAGCTTTATGGCAAACAAATACGCAGGCACCAAAACCGAACAGAACCTGCTGGAAGCTTTTGCCGGGGAATCCCAGGCGAGAAACAAGTACACCTATTTCGCGTCCGTCGCCAAGAAGGCGGGCTATGAGCAGATCGCCGCGCTGTTCCTGAAGACGGCGGATAATGAGAAGGAGCACGCCAAGCTCTGGTTCAAGGCCCTGGAAGGCATCGGCACGACGGAAGAAAACCTGGCGGCCGCCGCGGCCGGCGAGGCCCACGAGTGGACGGACATGTACGCCCGGATGGCCAAGGAAGCCGATGAGGAAGGCTTCCCCGAGCTGGCCGAGCAGTTCCGCGGCGTCGGCGCGATCGAAAAGCATCATGAGGAACGGTTCCGCGCCCTGCTCAAGAACATCGAGCAGCTGGAAGTCTTCAAAAAGAGCGGCATCACCATCTGGGAATGCCGCAACTGCGGGCACATCGTCATCGCCGCCGAGGCCCCCGAAGTCTGCCCGGTATGCAACCATCCCCAGAGCTACTTTGAGGTCCGTGCGGAAAACTACTGATTTTTCCGGGCTGAGAAAACCTTCCCCGCCGGAAAAAGCGGCAACGGAGCTGCCGGATGAAAAAGCCTTCCCCGCTGGGAAAAGCGGCGGCGAAGCTGCCGGATGAAAAAGCCTTCCCCTTTGGGGAAGGTGGCAGCGCAGCTGCCGGATGAGGTCCCTGTCACATTGCTTTATAAAAAACTGCTGCGTTTCCTACGATCCGCAGCAGTTTTTTTGATCTGTTTTTTATTTCTGCCCGTAATAGGCGTTTTTCCCGTGCTTGCGCAGGTAGTGCTTGTCCAGCAGCTCCTGCTGCATCCTTCCCGCGTGGGGGTTGAGCCGGATGGCGTGGTAATCCATGAAGGCGACCTCTTCCATCACCACCGCGTTGTGCACGGCGTTGAGCGGGTCGGTGCCCCAGGAGAAGGGACCGTGGTTCTGCACTAGCACGCCGGGCACCTGGGCCGGGTCGATGCCGCGGCTGCGGAAGGTCTCCACGATCACGTTGCCGGTTTCCAGCTCATACCTGCCGGCGATCTCCGCCGGGGTCATCCGCCGGGTGCAGGGAATGTCGCCGTAGAAATAATCGCCCTGGGTCGTGCCCATGGCGGGAATGTCCCGCCCGGCCTGGGCAAAGCATACCGCCCAGCGGCTGTGGGTGTGGACCACGCCGCCCAGCGCGGGGAATTCCCGGTACAGCACAACGTGGGTATCCGTGTCGGAGGAGGGGCGCAGGTCCCCTTCCACGACCTTCCCGTCCAGATCGACCACCACCATGTGCTCGGGCTTCATCTCGTCATATTCCACCCCGGACGGTTTGATGACCACCAGGCCTTTTTCCCGGTCGATCCCGGAGACGTTGCCCCAGGTAAAGGTCACCAGGCCGTACTTGGGCAGCTCCAGGTTGGCCTTGCATACCAGCTGTTTGAGTTCTTCCAGCATAACGATCTCCTTTGCTTTCTGTGTTTATACTGATTCGCGTCTAAAAAATATACAGATGCGGGATGGATTTTGTGCCAGA
>CAMJXZ010000364.1 GCA_946409855.1 uncultured Clostridia bacterium
GATGGCGCAAAAGGCACCCACAGATGTGCATGGATTAGGTGAAAACCAGTATAAAATGCTGAAAAGGAAAAGCCAGACGCCTCGCGGGCATCTGGCGGACATGCGCAAAGAACGATTACTTGTTGATGGCTTCTTTCAGGTTTTTGCCGGCCCGGAAACCGACGGACTTGCTGGAAGGGATCTGTACGGAAGCGCCGGTCTGGAAATTGCGGCCTTTCCGGGAGCTGCGGCTGCGTACCATGAAGGTGCCGAGTCCGCTGACAGCGGCCTCGTTTTTTTCGGCGATCTCATCGGTGATCAGGTCGACCACCGCGGTAAATGCAACTTCGGCTTCCTTGAGAGACATGCCCGTTTTCTTGCTCAGCGCGTGAATCATTTCCTTTTTTGTCATAAATGAGCCTCCACAAATCTCATTGCTTTTATGATGCAGGCGCACAGAAGGGTGCGCCGAATCACAGCCACTTTATATATACTACATTTTCTTTCCAATTCCTGCTGCATTTCAGGAAAATTATTTTTATACCGGGAGCAAATCATATGAAACTGTACGGTGCTTTGGAAGCCGGCGGCACCAAAATGGTGCTGGCCGTGCTGGACAGCTGCGGAAACGAGATTTCCAGGACCATTCTGCCGACCCTGACCCCGCAGGAAACCCTGCCGGCCATGATCGCCTTTTTCCGGGAACACCCCCTGTGCGGGCTGGGGATCGGCTGCTTTGGGCCGCTGGACCTGAACCCGGCCTCCCCCGCCTTCGGAACCATCCTGCAGACGCCGAAGCTCGCCTGGCGCGGCGTCCCGATCCTGAAAGCGTTCCGGGAAGCGCTGGATATCCCCGCCGCCCTGGACACGGACGTCAACGCCGCCGCCCTGGCGGAAGCGAAGCTGGGCGCCGCCAAAGGCCTTTCCGGCTGCCTGTATCTGACGGTCGGCACCGGCATCGGCGGCGGGCTGATCGTCAACGGCGGACCGGTGCACGGGCTGACGCATCCCGAATTCGGCCACCTGCTGCTGGCGCCCGAGGCGGACGATCCCGCTCCCGAAGGGTTCTGCCCCTCCCACGCCCACTGCGCGGAAGGCCTGGCCAGCGGCCCCGCCATCGAGAAAAGGTGGGGCATTTCCGCCCGGGAGCTGCCGCCCGGCCATCCCGCCTGGGATCTGGAAGCCCGGTACCTGGCCCAGGTCTGCGCGGACGCGATGCTCGCCCTCTCCCCTGAAAAAATCATCCTGGGCGGCGGGGTCATGCACCGGGAAGGCCTGCTGCCTCTGATCCGGAAGCATACGCTCCGGCTGCTGAACGGCTACATCTCCGCCCCCGCGGTGGAAAACGGGCTCGCCGATTATATCGTTTCCCCGGGCCTTGGGGACCGCAGCGGCATCCTGGGCGCCTGGCTGCTGGGCCTGTCCGCGGCCGGCTGAAGGGAAAGCGGCGGGAGCCTGAAACCGCCCGGCATTCCGGCTGTTCCGGGCCGCCCGCAGGGCGCGGAATCAGGGGAACCGCCCGTTGACAACCCGTGCTCTGAGTTGTATAATATCAAGAGTTGAGGTCTTCTGACAGGGCATTGGACGCCCTGCGGCCCGATCGATCCAAAAGGGGGATTGGCAATGGATACATGCACCGCCATCGTCGGCATCAACTGGGGCGATGAAGGCAAAGGCCGCATGGTCGACCTGCTGACGGAGAACTTTGATATCGTTGTCCGTTACCAGGGCGGCGGCAATGCCGGCCACACCATCCTGAACCAGTACGGCGAGTTCCTTCTGCACCTGCTGCCTTCCGGCGTATTCTGCAAAGACGTGGTCAACGTGCTGGGCAACGGCGTCGCGCTGGACCCGGAAAACCTGATGCACGAAATCAACGCCCTGCGGGAAAAGAACGTCGAAATCACGCCGGACAACGTGATGATCAGTGAGCGCGCCTCCCTGCTGATGCCCTGGCACCGCCGGCTGGACGCCCTGGAAGAAGCCCGCCTGAAGGACAAAAAAATGGACACGACCCGCAAGGGCATCGCGCCGTTTTATTCCGACAAATACCAGAAAAAGACCGTGCTGGCCGGGGAACTGTTCTACCCGGACCTGCTCAGGCAGCATCTGAACGACCTGCGCGAATGGAAGAACCTGATCCTGACCGGCGTCTACGGCGACGCGCCCGAATCGGAAGAAGAAATCGAAACGTGGGTCAAAACCTACTGTGAGCCGCTCAAGCCCTTCATCCGCGACACCGGCGAATACCTGAGCGAAGCGCTGCGCAGCAACAAGCGCATCCTGCTGGAAGGCCAGCTGGGCGCCCTGCGGGACCTGGACTACGGCATTTACCCCTACACCACTTCTTCGAACGTGCTGGCCTGCTACGGCCCCCTGGGCGCGGGCATGCCCCACGCCAAGGTCGACCGGATCATCGGCGTGGTCAAGGCCTACTCCAGCTGCGTGGGCGCGGGCCCCTTCGTCTGCGAGTTCTTCGGGGAAGAGGCGGACAATCTGCGCAAAATCGGCGGCGAGCACGGCACCCGGCTCCACCGCGTGGGCCCGATCGACCTGGTCGCCACCCGGTACGGCGTCAAGGTGCAGAACGCCACCGAAATCGCCCTGACCAAGCTGGACGTCCTGAGTTCCCTGGACGAAATCCCGCTGTGCGTGCGCTACCGTCTGGACGGCGTGGAAACCGACCAGATGCCCTTCCCCTCCCTGCTGGACCGCTGCGAGCCCGTCATTGAAACCATGAAGGGCTGGAAGTGCGATATTTCCCGCGTCAGGAACTGGTGGGACCTGCCCGAGGAGGCCCAGGCCTACGTCAAGCGGATTGAAAAGGCCATCGGCGTCGTGATCCGCTGGATCTCGGTAGGACCGGAAAGACATAGTATTATTATTCGTGGGTAAGAACGAAAGCTCAATGCGTAATTCTTAATGCATAATGCGTAATGGTTAGATTGTGCAGGAG
>CAMJXZ010000365.1 GCA_946409855.1 uncultured Clostridia bacterium
TTCGGCTAACGCTTCCTACTACCAAGCGCGTAGTGGACTTTCACCACCAAGCTATCGCCCATGGCGGGCGTACACGCGAAGGGGCTGCCGCAGAACGAACAACTGCGGCAGCCCTTTTTGTGTTCTGAAAAAAGTTCCTATTTCCCCACGCAGAAGCGGGAGAAGATCTGGTCCAGCAGGGCTTCGTCGGCGCGGGTGCCGGTGATTTGGGCCAGCAGCTCCGCGGCGCTGTGGAGGTACACCGCCCCGAACTCCAGGGGGATGCCCGCTTCGAAGGCTTCCGCCGCTTTGGTCAGGGCTTCGGCGGCCTGGCCGCACAGGGCCATGTGGCGCCGGGACGCCAGGGGCGTCTCCCCCACGGCGCGGATGTGCGCCCGGATGAGGTCCGTCACCCGGTCCAGCCCTTCGCCGGTTTGGGCGCTGATCAGGACGCTGCCTTCAGGGGGAACTGGATGGCCGGGCAGATCGCCCTTGGTATACAGGACCGCGGCGGGCGGAAAATCGTCCGGCGGCGGGGCGGCGGCGGGGTCGTTCCCGTCCATCAGCCAGAACACCAGGTCGGCCTGCCGGGCCGCGGCCAGCGCCCGGGAGATGCCGATGGCCTCCACCTGGTCGCCGCTTTCGTGCAGCCCGGCCGTGTCGTACAGATGGACCAGGCAGCCGTCCACGTAGATGTCCCCCGCCACGATGTCCCGGGTAGTACCGGGGATGGGGGTGACGATGGCCTTTTCCTCCCGGAGCAGGGCGTTGAGCAGGGTGCTCTTGCCGGCGTTGGGCGGGCCGCAGAGGGCGACCTCCAGCCCCTTTTCCGACAGCCGCGCCGCCCGCTCGTTGACGGCGGCGGACAGGTCCCGGGCGATGGCCCGGCAGCCCTCCGCCAGCTCCCGGCCGGTCATGGCGTCGTCCACCTCCTCCGGGTAGTCGATGGCCGCCTCCAGGCTGGCCAGCAGGGCCGTGAGCCGTTCCTGCATTTGGGCGACGAAGGAGCTGACCCCGCCGTTCAGCTGGGAAAGGGCCTTGCGGGCGGCGCGGTCGGAATTGGCGCGGATCAGCTGCATGACGGATTCCGCCTGGCTCAGGTCGATCCGCCCGTTCAGGAAGGCGCGCAGGGTGAACTCCCCCGCCTCCGCCGGCCGGGCGCCCCGGGCGAGCACGGCGTCCAGCGCCCGCTTCATGGCCCGGGGGCTGCCGTGCATCTGCAGCTCCGCCACGTCCTGGCGGGTGTAGCTGCGCGGGGCTCGCATCAGGACGGCCATGCACTCGTCGATCATGTCCTCCCCGTCCGAAAGCGTCCCCAGGTACAGCCGGTGGCTCTCCAGCGGGAAGGACGCGCCCCGGGGGGTAAAGACCGCCCGCAGGATCTCCTCCGCCTTATCGCCGCTCAGGCGGATGATGCCGATGCCCGCCTGGCCCGGGGCCGTGGCGGGAGCGGCGATGGTGTCGCGCATGGTGAAATCGGTCAAGGCGTTTCCTCCTCCGGGGCAAAGGGCGCAGGGCTGTGAAAGGTCATCCTTTCCCCCGTGCGCGGATGGTCGAATGAAAGGGAGCAGGCGTGCAGCATCAGCCGGTCGGCCCCGGGAGCGCGCTTCCCACCGTAAATCGGGTCCCCCAGGACGGGATGGCCGATGGACGCCATGTGGACGCGGATCTGGTGGGTCCGCCCGGTCAGGATGTGGACGTCCAGCAGGGTCCCGCCCATACCGAACCCGCCCAGGACGCGCCACTCGGTCAGCGCATAGCGGCCGTCCGGGACGACGGCCATGCGCTTCCTGTCCTTCGGGTCCCGCCCGATGGGCTTTTCGATACGCCCCGTTTCCTCCTTCATCCGGCCGGAAACGGCGGCGCGGTAGTGCTTTTCCATCGTCCGGGCGGCCAGCTGGGCGGACAGGGAGAGGTGGGCCTGATCGTCCTTGGCCACCAGCATCAGGCCGCTGGTGTCCTTGTCCAGCCGGTGGACGATGCCGGGGCGGCGTTCCCCGCCGATACCGGACAGGGCGTCCAGATGGTACAGAAGGGCGTTGACCAGCGTGCCGCTCTCGTTCCCCGCGGCGGGATGGACCACCAGCCCGGCGGGCTTTTCGATGACGGCCAGGCACTCGTCCTCATAGAGGATGGAAAGCGGGATGTTTTCGGGCAAAACCTCCGTGTCCCGCACGGGCGGCAGGGTGACCTTCACCTCGGCGCCTGCCGGGGCCTTGAAGGAGGGCTTCCCGATGACCAGCCCGTTCACGGTGACGCAGCCTTCTCCGATCAGCGCGGCGGCCCGGCTGCGGGACAGGCCGGAGGCGCTCACCAGCACGTCCAGCCGGACGCCCGTGCCGGTCAGGGTGAGGATCTCTGGTTCTTCGGACATTCAGGCCTCCTTCCGCTCCGTCAGGGTGAACAGGGCGAGCAGCAGCACGCCGGTGACCACGGCGGCGTCCGCCAGGTTGAAAACGTAAAACCGCATAAAGTCCAGGTGCAGCATGTCCCGCACGGCGGACAGAAACACCCGGTCCGCCAGGTTGCCCAGCGCGCCCCCCAGCACCAGCCCGAAGGCGCACAGACACCGGCCGTTCCACGGAAAACGGCACATCAGGAACAGCACCAGCAGCAGCATCCCGGCGGACAGGACCGTCGCGGCCAGCGCCGAATCCGGGAAAAGCCCCAGGGCGAACCCGGTGTTGAGCGTATAGGAGAGGGACAGCACCCCGGGAATCAGCACCCGGTGCTGCCCGGCGGAAACGGCCTTCAGCCACTGGTCCGCCAGCAGGACCAGCAGAGCCGGCACCGCGGCCGTCAGTACGCGCTTCATACGGTCTTCCTTTCTTCTGGGGTACCTGTTCAGTCAAAGACTGAACAGGTACCGCATGGGGGTCTGACGCCCCCCTACGGAACCCCCCAAACGGATTTGCCTGTCGCCCTTACAGGGCTCCCGG
>CAMJXZ010000366.1 GCA_946409855.1 uncultured Clostridia bacterium
TTAAAGATGTAGTGCTGCAGGTAGCGGCCAAAATGCAGGGGCTTGAAATCGTTCTCCAGGGACTGATAGATCAGCTCCGCGTCCTGTTCGCCGAACCGGTCGTGGTCCACGGTCTCGTACAGCCATTCCCAGGCGTTCCGGGTAAAGGTGCCGCTGGATGAAAAAATGTCGTTCATGACGTCGGTTCCTCCGTTAATCCCCTTCCGGGTCAAACCGCAGCTGCTGCACCTCCCCCAGGGGGAACGTGCTTTCCTTCGGCAGCGAAAGCGGCTGCGCCGCCTGCCGGGGAGACCGCAGCCGGTACACCCGGTCTGCCGGCACCGTTTCCGCGTCGGACACATAGCTTTCGGAACAGCTGTCATTGGCGTCCAGGTACCAGAAATTCGCGCCGTATTCGATCTGATAGCCTTCCGGCAGTCCGTCCGTATAGCCGGCCTTGCAGATCAGCGGCTCTTCCTCCGTCCCTTTGTCGGATATGCTGGTCATAATCCAGACCTTTTTTGCCCCGTTCTCTTCCGTCAGGCGGAAAGAAAGGGTCGTTCTGTCCTCCGGCCAGAAGAACAGATCCGCCAGGACGCACCGGCTTTCGCCGGCGGGCTCACAAGCGTAGACGAAGCGGGCCAGGAAATCCGTCCCCTTCTGTTCCAGGCACAGCTCCCTTGCCGTTCCCAGCGCCGGGAGCGCGGATACGTCCTCCAGCATTTTTTCAGGCGCCGCCATGGGCTCCCCGTTGAGCGTCCAGCCCGCCGTTCCGTCCCGGATGATGACGAACCCCTGTTCGTTCCGCTCCTCATACTGAAGCGCGGGGATCCCCAGCGCCGGCAGTTCCGAAAGCTCCTCCAGGGAAAACGGCACAAAGACGACCGGCGCGCCGTCCGCCCGGTACAGCTTTTCCCGCAGCGTCTCAAAGAAGCGCCTGCTTTTCTCGTCACTCCCCAGCGGGTCGTACCGGTTTCCGGCGTCCGCCGCCGCGCCCTCCGTTTTCTGGGGCCGCACCGTCTGAAGGGCGGACGCCGCGGTCTCCGAAACCCCAGCAGACCCAGTATCCCGCGGCGTGGGGGAAGGCTCAACGCCGTCTTTTCGCCACGAAAGGGACAGCATGATCCCCCCGGCGCCCAGCGCCAGCACCAGCGCCGCCGCCAGCAAAACCGCCGGCAGCCGGACGCGCCTTTTCTTTTCCCGCGCGGCCGTTTCCGGCGCCCGCGGCTCCGGCATGTCCGGCGCTTCCCCGGGCGCCGGCTTTTGATCCGCGTCCAGGGCCTTCAGGATCGCTTCCTTCATTTCATCCGCGGTCTGATACCGGTCCTCCGGCCGGAAGCTGCAGGCCTTGAGGATCACTTTGGCCATTTCCGGGGAGGCGTTTGCCGGGGGCTCCGGCGTCTCCCCGTTCAGGCGGTGCATCAGCGCTTCCCGTTTGGCGGCGGGGGTGTACAGGGCCGTCCGTGGGAAGAAGGGCAGGCGGTTGTTGTTAAGCAGCCGGTACATCGTCAGGCCCAGGGAATAGATGTCCGCCCGGGTGTCGTAGGGCTTGCCCAGCGCCGCCTCCGGGGCGATGTAGTTGGGCGTGCCCCGGGCGCTCATCCCGCCGGTGCGCTGCTCCATCGTCCGGGCGATGCCGAAGTCCCCCAGCTTGTAGAAGACGTGGCCTTCGATCCGGTCGTTGACGAAGATGTTCTCCGGCTTGACGTCCCGGTGGATCAGGCCCCTGCTCATGCACAGGCTCAGGGCGCTGCACACGTCGGCGCCGAGCTGCGCGGCGTCCCGCTCCGTCACTTCCCGGCCGCTCAGGTACCGGTCCAGGGGCACCAGCAGCTCCATGCGGATGAACAGGTTGCTGCCGACGCCGGATTCCTTGGGCTCCGCCTTGTAATCCTCGATGCTGACGATATTCTGCGTGCCCTTGAACTGCTCCATGATCCGGACTTCCCGGATGAACTCCTCCACCGTCTCATCGAAAAACCGACGGCTCTGGTCCCGGGTAAAGCCCTGGCCGGTCAGCTCCTCCGCCTCGGCCTCGTCCCGGGGGATGGGGATCACCTTGACGGCGGACTCAAAGGAAGGGTCGTCCCGCCGCCTGGCGCGATAGACGGCGGCGAACGAACCTTCCCCGATCAGGTCCGTGATTTCCCAGTCGGACCAGCTTTTTGGCAGTGCGATCATGCGTGTATCCCCTTGGGCTTTCCCGGCGTCCTCGCCGGGCGGCCCCTGTTATCACCCGGATTGTATCACAAAGGCCGGGGAATGACAACGTTTTTTCTCGGGGCCGTCAAAACCGGTTGACTTTTCCCCGGCAAAGCGCTATACTGCTTCTGTTTTCAAATGGCTGTGACGCAGAAGAGTACCCTGTGATTTGGCCCGGGCAGCGAGCCGGCGGCGGTGAAAGGCCGGCGGGGCGGGGCAGGGGAAGCCGCTGCGGAGCCGCGGGCCGGAAGGCCGTCTTTCGGACGGCGCTATGGCCCGCCGGGGCGTCCGTTATCCGCACATTGAGGGGGAGCGTTCCGTCCCGGGGCGCTTCAATCGAAGTGGTACCGCGAATCAACATGTGTCTGTTCGTCTTCGAAGAAGGCAGACACATGTATTATTTTTTAAAGGAGCTGCTGATCATCCATGAAAAACATCACCGCCAACGAGCTGAGGGACATGTTCCTGCAATTCTTCCAGGAAAAAGGCCACCGGCTGATCCCCTCCGCCTCCGTCATCCCGGAGAATGACCCGACCGTGCTCTTCACCACCGCCGGCATGCATCCCCTGGTGCCCTACCTGATGGGCCAGAAGCATCCCATGGGCACCCGGCTGACCGACGTGCAGAAGTGCATCCGCACCGGCGACATCGACGAGGTCGGCGACATGAGCCACCTGA
>CAMJXZ010000367.1 GCA_946409855.1 uncultured Clostridia bacterium
AACCACATCGACGACTACGGCTTCACCCGCTATGAAATGGGCTACGCCGCCGCCGTCTCCGTGGCGCTGCTGGCGCTGATCTACGCGTTTTCCTTCGTGGCGCGCAAGCTGTTCGCCCCCAAGGATGAATAACCTGTATGCGCTTGAACATCCCCATCCAGCCAACAAACGAAAGGTCGGTGTTGATTCATGGCGATCGGCGGCACGAAGGTGAACCCGAAGAAGTTCCACAAAAACCAGATCCCGCTGTATCTGTATCTGGTGCCCATCGCGGTTTTTATGGGCGCGCCCATTGTATACATCATCAATCACGCGTTCAAGCCCATGGACGAGCTGTTCGCGTTCCCGCCCCGGTTCTTTGTCTCCCATCCCTCGCTGGAAAATTTCCGCAACCTCTTCCAGACCACCGCGGGCTCCTCGATCCCGATCAGCCGCTACATTTTCAACTCCCTGATCGTGACGCTGGCGGTGGTGTTCCTCTCCATCCTGATTTCCACCATGGCGGGCTTTGCCCTGTCCAAGATGCATTTCAAGCTCAAGGGCCCCATCTTTGAGGTGAACAACATCGCGCTGATGTTCGTGGCCACGGCGGTCACCATTCCCCGCTACCTGACCATCAACACCCTGGGCATCCTGGACACCTACCTGGCCCACATCCTGCCCCTGATCGCCATGCCGGTGTGCCTGTTCCTGATCAAGCAGTTCATCGACGGCGTGCCCAACTCCCTGCTGGAAGCGGCGCAGCTGGAGGGCGCGGGGTCCTTTACCATCTACCGCAAGATCATCATCCCCCTGACCAAGCCCGCCATCGCCACCGGCGCGATCCTGGCCTTCCAGAGCGTGTGGACCAACGTGGAAACGTCCAACCTGTTCACCTCCGCCGAAGGCATCCGCACCCTGCCGTTCTACATGAACACGCTCACCTCCGTGGGCTCCGTACAGGGCCAGGGGATGGCCGCCGCCGCCGCGCTGATCATGTTCGTGCCCAATCTGCTCTTGTTCATCGTGATGCAGTCCAGCGTCATGAACACCATGGCCTATTCCGGCATCAAGTAAGGAGGGGAAGCAATGCGAAAGAAAGTGCCTGCGCTTCTCCTGCTGACGGCCCTGCTGGCCCTGCAGGCCGGGAGCGCCCTGGCTTCGGTGCCGTACCGGACGTTCACGCTGGGCGTGGACGGGAACCTGGTACAGACCCAGGCCGCCTATGAGCCGATCCGCACCATGACCCGCTTCGGCGAGACAACGCTCAAAAAGCCGGCGGACATGCGCATGGGCCCGGACGGCAACCTGTACATCGCCGACGACGGCAACAACCGCGTCCTGGTCATCACCCAAAGCGGCGAATACGTCAAGGAAATTGGGAACAAAAAGAGCCTCAAGTCCGCCCAGGGCGTGTTCATCGACGACGACCTGAACGTGTTCGTGGCGGACGAAAAAGCCCGCGCCGTGGTGGTGTTTGACAAGGACGGCCGTCAGATCCGCACCTATACCAAGCCCACGGACACCCCCCTTTTCGGGGAAAGCGCCGCCTTTAAGCCGAGCAAAATCGTCCTGGACAAGCGCGGCAACCTGTACATCGCCTCCACCGGAAACACCAACGGCATCGTGCAGCTGAGCCCGGTGGGCAGCGGGGAATTCCTGGGATACTACGGCGCCAACCAGAGCCGGGTCACCTGGATCACCGCCATCCGCCAGAAGATCATGAGCGAAGAGCAGCTGAAGATGCAGGCGGACATCGTGCCCACCTCCGTCAAGAACCTGGCCATTGACGAAAAAGGCATGGTGTACACCGTGTCCGAATCGGAAAACGCCGCCCTCCGCCGCCTGAACGTCGCCGGCAGCAACACCCTGACCACCGACATGAACACCGAGCGCACCGCCGCCGTGGCGGTGAACAGCTTCGGCTCCATCTTCACCGCCAGCAAGGACGGGTACATCATGGAGTACACCTCCGAGGGCAGCACCCTGTTCTATTTCGGGGCCGCCGATACCGGCGACCAGCGGGTGGGCACCTTCAAATCCGTCACCGGCCTGGTGGCGACGGACGATTACACCCTCTTCGTGCTGGACGAGATCCTGAACAGCGTGCAGGTCATGCGGGCCACGGAGTTTACCGACCTGGTCCATCAGGCGTTCACCCTGTTCCAGGACGGCAAGTACGCGGAATCGAAGGTCCCGTGGACCGAGGTGCTGCGGATGAACAGCCTCTTTACCTACGCCTCCACCGGCCTGGGCGAAGCGCTGTACCGCGAGGGGAATTTTGAGGAAGCCCTTACCTCCTTCCGCAACGGCGGCAACCGCAAGGGCTATTCCGACGCCTTCTGGGAAATGCGCTCCGACTGGCTGCACAGGAACCTGAGCGTGATCCTGATCGTCATCATCGCCGCCGCGGCGCTGCTCAAAATACTGAGCGCGGTGGACCAAAGGACCCATTTCCTGGCCCCGGTCCGGGCCGCGGCCGGCAGGGTGAAGGATATCCCGATCCTCAAACAGGTCGCCTGGTGCTTCACCATGATCCGCAACCCCTTTGACTGCAGCTACGGCATCAAGAAGGAAAAGCGTTCTTCCCTGTGGGCGGCGGCCGTCATCGTGGTACTGTTCTTCATCCTCCAGACGGCCAACAAGTACGCCTCCGGCTTCCTGTTCAAGACCGTGCGGGAGGGCGAGTACGAGCTGCTTCGGGACGCCGCGCTGACCTTCGGCGCGTTCCTGCTGCTCACCATCTGCTGCTACCTGGTCTGCACCATCAAGGACGGCGAGGCCCGCTTCCGGGATATCGTCATCGGCGGCGCCGCGGCCCTGAAAAAGCTGACAGGCGCTCCCATCTACATGTC
>CAMJXZ010000368.1 GCA_946409855.1 uncultured Clostridia bacterium
AGGCCGGCTGCCGGCCGGCGCTTATACAGATGGTATCGCCCGGTTCATAGTCCCTTTCCAGGCAAAGCAGCACTTCCTCCCGGCCCTCCGCCTGGCCGACGACGCCGCCGGCACGGTCGAAAACAGTTGCTTTCATGTTCTTGTGTCCCCTTTTCATCAGATGATCGGACGATGCACGGACGTTCCGGAAAAACGTCTGGAGGATATCCGTTACGCCGGCTTTACCGGCCTTTGGCGCTGCCGGTCATAGCCGCGTTTGATCCACAGCGCCAGCAGGAAGGTGGTGGCGTGCAGGGCCAGGGTGTAAAGTGAGCTGATCCACTCTGTGCCTGTAAAACCGGTGCGGATCAGCGAATACAGGGTGATGACGATACTGCCGCCGGACAGGAGGAGCTTTGTCAGCATCCTGTCCGGAAGCCTGGACCGGCGGCGGGTGCTCCAGCCGAGAAACACCTCGATGCCGAACTGGATGACCAGCAGAACGATCGCGGTGATTCCGGCGGTCCGGTCGTCGACCCGGTTCAGGGCGGACAGGGAAGCGTTATGCCGCTCGTGAATGGCTTCCCCCAGACGCTCGAGTCCGACGATGAGTATCATGATGATGATGACCAGCAGAAACACAGCCAGCACATAGTGCAATATGCCCAGCACCCGCATCCCCTTCTGGGCTTTGCTGATCTGCTTTTCGATGACTTTCATCTTCTTCATGGCTATAAAAGGGCTCCGCGTCAGGGCGGCGTTTCATGCAAACGATCGTGTCTTCCTGATGATTCCCGTTCCTGCTGTATCCTATCACAAACAGTGAGAAATTACAATATTCCGGAGTCTCCGTTCCGGCGTGCCGCGCGGGACACCCGGTCCTTTTGCGCCTGCCTGGACGGCCTGCCGGGTATGGGCGGCAGGCGTCCGCTCAAGGATGATTCTTTTCCGGGAATATCCTCATGTTTCCGCTCCGGTCCCCGTGTTGACGAAAAGCATGTTTTTGCTTATAATGAGAGGCATAATGGATACCGGGGAGTGACAGAATATATGATCCTTTTAGTGGTTGATATGCAGAAAGGCATTGTGGACGAGGAACTGTTTGCTTACGATCTCCTGATGAAAAGCGTCGTCCGGCTGATGGACGAGGCCCGGAAGAACCGGGTGGAAGTGATCTTTTTCCGGCACGACGCCGGTCCGGGCAGCGGCCTTTCTGCCGGGGACAGCGGCTTTGAGATCGTCGGGGAGGCGGCCCCAAAAGCGGGGGAAAAGGTCTTCGTCAAGACCATCAACAGCTGCTTTGGCAACAGGGAATTCAGGGACTACATGGAGCGGCAGGAGGACAAACGGCTGATGGTCATCGGCCTGCAGACGAACTACTGCATCGACGCCACCGTGAAATCGGCCTTTGAGCGGGGCTTTGAGGTGATCGTCCCGGACGGGGCCAACTCCACCTTCGACAATGAATATATGTCCGGGGAAACCACCGTCCGCTACTATGAAGAAGATGTATGGGAAGGCGTGGCCGACGTCGTCACGCTGGGAGAAGCCCTGGATCTCCTCGGAAGCTGAACGGAGCGGGTCCCGGCAGCGGCGGGGAAAAGCCTTCCGGGCGGGCCGCCCGATGTGAAAACCGGCGTCCTTTGCCCGTACATAAGGGAAAACGGAGACATTGCCGGCCCGGAACCGCTGTATGATCCGGCGGTTCCGGGCTTTTGCTTTGCCCGGCGGCCGGCTTGAGGCGCTGATACCGTCCGGTCCTGCCGCATGATTCTGCCGGAAGCGCGCCGGGACCCCAATAAAAATTTGCCTGAGGGTATTGACTTCAAGTTCTCTCTAACCTGTATACTGGACGGAAAGAAACCGAAAAGCCGTTTCCCGTTCATCTCATGGGAAACGTGCGGTCAATAAAGGATGAAACAGAAAGGATAACCGCGATGGAGAATGTGATGACCGGATCGTTCAACCGCTGTTCCGCGCCCAGCCAGCTGAAGATCACCGATGTGCGCTTTACCGACATCGTCGGCGCCCCCATGCACTGCACGCTGATGAAGATCTACACCAATCAGGGCATCGTGGGCCTTGGGGAAGTGCGGGACGGGGGAAACCGGGTTTACGCCGAAATGGTGAAAAGCCGGATCCTGGGCGAAAACCCGTGCAATGTGGAAAAGCTGTTCCGCCGGATCCGGCAGTTCGGCGGCCCTGCCCGGCAGGGCGGGGGCGTCTGCGGCGTCGAGGTCGCCCTGTGGGACCTGGCGGGCAAAGCCTACGGCGTGCCCGTCTACCAGATGCTGGGCGGCAAGTACCGGGACAAAATCCGTATCTACTGCGATACGGACGTGGAAGGAAAGCACACGGGCCTGGACATGGGCCGGGCGCTGAAGGAACGGATGGACAGGGGCTTCACGTTCCTTAAAATGGACCTGGGGCTGGGCATCCTCAAGGGCGTGCCCGGGACCGTCTGCGCGCCTTTGGGCCTGATGGACCAGATGAACGCCCTGGAAGGTTTTTCCTGGGGCAGCGGGGCGGTGACGGAGGAAACGCGGGAAAAGCGCAGCCGCGCCTACGACCTGTTCAACGTGCCCCATCCCTTCACCGGCATCCATGTTACGGAAAAGGGCCTGGACGTGCTGGAGGAATACGTCCGGCAGGTCCGCAGCGTGATCGGGTATGAGGTGCCCCTGGCCATCGACCATTTCGGGCATATCTGCGTGGAGGACTGCATCCGCCTGTGCCGGCGGATCGAAAAATACAACATCGCCTGGGCGGAGGACATGATTCCCTGGCAGTACACCGACCAGTACAAGCGGCTCAGCGAAAGCACCACGGTGCCCA
>CAMJXZ010000369.1 GCA_946409855.1 uncultured Clostridia bacterium
CAGCGTCATCTATCGCCTGAAAAAGACCGACGGGACCGAGATAACCCTGGACAATCCCTCCAATATGCCGCCGGTGACCGAGATCGCTTCCATGAGCGAGCCCTTCGTCCGTACCGCCGTTTACACCCCCCAGGAATTCCTGGGGACGCTGATGGACCTGTGCAAAAGCAAGCGGGGCGTGTTTGTGGACATGCAGTACGAGGGCAAGCGGGTCCGGCTGGAATTCGACATGCCCCTGAACGAGATCATTTTCGACTTTTTCGACCAGCTCAAGTCCCGCTCCCGGGGCTACGCCAGCTATGACTACGAGATCACCGGATACCGGGAGAGCGACCTGGTGAAAATGGACATCCTCCTCAACGGCGAACTGTGCGACGCTTTTACGATGATCGTTTTCCGGGACAACGCCTATGCCCGGGGCCGCGCCATCTGCGAAAAGCTGAAGGACGTCATTCCCAGGCAGCAGTTTGAGATCCCCATCCAGGCGGCTATCGGCGGCAAGATCATCGCCAGGGAGACGGTGAAGGCCATGCGCAAGGACGTATTGGCCAAGTGCTACGGCGGCGACATCACCCGCAAGAAAAAGCTGCTTGAAAAACAGAAGGAAGGCAAAAAGCGCATGCGCCAGTTCGGCACGGTGGAGCTGCCCGGCGAGGCCTTCATGGCGGTGCTGCGCATGAGCGACGACTGACGCCATCGAGCCGGATCTTCGTCCCCGTTCGGGCGCGCGTCCGGAAAATCCGTCCGATGCCCGCGGCCATATGCCGCGGGAGAGGAATAAGGGGTGATCAATTGAACGGTGTGGATATCGCGATCCTGGTGATCGTGGGCATCAGCGTGGTCTACGGCATTTATCACGGCTTCCTCCAGACGGTTTTGTCGGTGGCCTGCTTTCTTCTGTCCGTATGGGCGGCGTTCATGTTCGGGCCCGCCCTGTCCGGCCTGATCAGGAACAATTCCGGCATCACCTCCACCCTTTCCACCTACACCGACGCGGTGGCCCGGGTGGGCGACGTGGACCTGGCCCAGACCGGCGCGGCCTCGCTGGACGCTTCCGGGATCCGCCGGGTGCTGGACGCGGTGGGCCTGCCGGACGTGCTGGCCGAAACGCTGGAGAAAAACCTGACCGGCCGGACCCTGGCCGGCGAAGGCGCCGTGACGGTGAACGATTATGTAAAAAGCACCCTGGTGAACGCGGCGGTGAGCGTGGGGAGCTATGTGGCGGTATTCGTGGTCACAAGCGTCGTGCTGGGCCTGGTATGCAGCCTGATCAAGCATGTGTTCAAATTCCCGCCGCTGCGCATGGCGGACGGGGCCGCCGGCGGGCTCTTCGGACTGTGCCGGGGAGTGATCATCGTTTACGTGCTGTTCCTGACGGTGCCCATCGTGGCCACGGTGGTGCCCAGGGACATCGTAACGTCCTATGTTTCCGAAAGCACTCTGGCCCCGCTGTTCCAGAGCGGCGGGTATTTCGCGAAGGTCATCGCGGGAAAGTAAAAAGCGTTTGTATACCGGGCACAAGGCATGGGACGGCATTTGCCGTTCCGAGGTAAGACGGGGGTGAATCGGCTATGATGGAAGCAAGGGTATACCGCTGCCCGTGCTGCGGCAGCGACCTTACATGGAACGGCCAGGAAAGCGGGATGAAATGCGGCCACTGCGGCAATACCTTCCCATTGGAGACGCTGCGGGGCTACGAGGAAAACGATATCAGGAACAACTCCGTGGACGACTTCCGCTGGGACAGTCCCGCCGAGGGAACGGTGGAGGGAGACACGTCGAACCTGAGGGCCTTTTCCTGCCCGGGCTGCGGCGCGCAGATGGTGGTCAGCGACACCGCGGCCGCTCAGCGCTGCCCTTACTGCGGCAACGACGCGGTCATGCCCCAGGTGCTGGAGGGGAAATACCGCCCGGAGGCCATCATTCCCTTCCGGAAGACCCGGGAGGAGGCGGTGGAGGCTTACCGGCAGCTTTGCAGAAAGAAAAAGCTGGTCTCCCGGCGTTTCCTCAGCCAGGCGGTGATGGAGAAGATCACCGGCATCTACGTGCCCTTCTGGCTGTTCGACTGCGACGCCGACGCGGACTGTACCTACCAGTGCACCCGGTCCAGCACCCGGCGGGAGGGGCAGTATATGGTCACCTATACCAAGCATTACCTGGTGCGGCGCGGCGGCGACGTGAGTTTCCGCTTGCTGCCGGTCAATTCCTCCACAAAGCTTGACGACACCCTGATGGAAGCGGTGGAGCCCTTCCAGGCCGGGGAAGCGGCCGGGTTCGATCCCGGGTATATCGCGGGTTACCAGGCCGAGCGCTACGACCAGGGCGCGGAGACCTGCCAGCGCAGGGCCGCGGAGCGCATCCGCACCAGCGCCAGCAATTTCTGCAGGTCGGACGTGATCGGCTACGATACGGTGACGCCCAAAAACACCCGGGTGAATATCCGGAAAAGCCGCTCCAGGAACGTGCTGATGCCGGTATGGATCCTGAACAATATATGGGATGGGAAGCTCTATACCTTCGCGATGAACGGACAGACGGGGAAGATCATCGGGAACCTGCCGATGGATCCGCTGCGCACCACGCTGTTTGGCGCCGGGCTGTTCCTGGGGATCGGCCTTGTCGCGGCGGTGATCGTCTATTTCCTTATCCAGGGAGGGATCCTGTGATGAAAAAGTATTTGCTGATACCGGTCCTGGTCCTTGCCCTGGCGCTTGCAGCCCAGGCCGCGTACGCGGACGATTCGGTGTTCAGGGACTTTTTTTCCGATCTTCCCGGGACTTCTTCGACCGCTTCCCCG
>CAMJXZ010000370.1 GCA_946409855.1 uncultured Clostridia bacterium
TTTATGGAGAAAATAGAAGTACCGGTAATTATCGGGGCAGGATGCATATATGTAGCGGATTTAGTATTAACTCAAAATGATGATCCTACACTTACTTTGGCGTATATTCTAACTAAAAATAATGTGGTGGAATGGAAGAATTGCTTCAACGCGCATTATCCAGCACTGTATGCGGCATGGATCAACAATGCATATAGCGGCCAATAAGTATCTATGCAACGATGGCAAGGGAATTGCCTGTCGGGCAGCATCCTTGCTGATGGGAAAAATGCGGAACTTCTTTTAGAAGAATACCGCCATGGCATTTCATGAAAGTCTCTGTCACACAAAAACACCCCCATGCAGGCGTCCGCAGGACGCCTGCATGGGGGTGCCGTCATCATCAGCTATATAGTCTACCGTCCCTCCCACCCCTCAAACCGGCTCCAGCCGCCAGCGCTGGGTGGCGTCGCCGGTTTTGGGGGAGAGGGTGAGGGTGCCGTCGTTCGGGTTCAGGGTCAGCACCAGGTTGCCCTGGGAAAAGATCAGGTACTCGCCGGGGGTGTCCGTTCTGAGCAGGCGCCAGCGCTGGGAGGCGGCCTTGCCGGCCTTGGCGGACCACACTTTGGCGCCGTCGGCGGCGGTGCCTCCGTTCACGTCCAGGCTCTTGTTCGCTTGGGAGAAGGACAGCCGGATCTCGTCCGTTGTCCGGGTCTCGTACATCAGGCGGACGGTGGCCGCGCCGTCCGGGGAAGCCGTCCGGGCGATCTCCGTCTCCGCGTCGTCGGATTTGGGGACGCTCAGGTACTTGCCCTGGTCCGCCGCGCAGGTCAGGCGGTAGTTCCCCGCCCGGAGGCGGACGGTGTTGTAATCCAGGTTTCCGGCCAGGTAGTCCTCGTAGGCCTTCGTATTCTCCGCCCGGCGGAGGGTATCGTTGAAGAACGGCACGGTCCCCGCCTGGAGGATGACCAGGAAGTTGATCGCCACGATCAGGACCGCCGCGGCAATGGCCATCTTCTTCCTGCTTTGGAGGATGCCGCTGAACATTTTGGGCTTCCGGACGAGCCATTCCGCCAGGTCCTTCCAGCCGTGCGCGGCCAGGGGGAACAGCAGCACGAAATACGGCAGGGTGTACTGGCTCTTCGCCTCCCAGAAGGTGTGGAAGACGAAGCCGCCCGCGAAGATGATGCACAGGCAGGCCGGGATAAAGCCCTTCTCCCGGTGCAGGAACATGTAAAGCACCGCCCCCAGCAGGATGACGAACTGCAGCCGGTTCAGGAACCCGGTCAGCGGGACCGAGCCTTTGATGTTCAGCGCGCTGTCGACCCACTGCGGGCTGTCAAAATCGGTGGCGGGAAGATCCCGGACCTGGCTGATCCAGAAGCACTGGAAGTTCGGGTTGTTCCACTGGGACATGTTTTTCCCCGCGAAAAAGCGGATCGCGTATTCCGGCACCTCGGCAAAGGCGGCCCTGCGTTGGTTGATTTCCTCCATGGCCGCGATGCTCTGGTTCTTCTGGCTGTAGCCGTATTTGGAATAGGAATCCACGTTGTAGCTGTTCCACCAGCCGTCGTACAGCTTTTCGTTTTCCTGCATCCCCATGGCCACGAAGGAGACGGAGGAAACGCCGCCGTCCTGCCGGGCGCGCACGCCGGTGACGCCCGTCACCAGGAGCCTGGAGATGCTGCCGGTGAAAAACAGCACGAACGCCAGCCCGATGCAGGGGACAATCATCTTCTTGTTGGCCTTTTCCGTCGCGTCCAGGATCAGGGCGATCAGGAAGCCCAGGACGAAAATCATGTAGTTCTGCTTCATGATGATGGCGACAAACAGAAGCAGGCAGATTTTGAGCATGGACCGGAACCGGTACTGTTCCCGCAGCCTGTCCAGGCTGACCAGGGCGGCCATGCTCAGCCCCAGGCTGATCACCGTGCCGTAAACGAAGCTGCAGTACATGATCAGGGGAATGAACAGGATGCCCAGCGCCAACAGCACGTTCCCGGCGTTCATCCCGTCCCCGTCCGGGGCCATCCGGTCCGCCAGGACCGCAGCGGAGCGGTAGAACCAGACCATGCAGCACACGTTCACCAGCTGGAAGGCCAGGAAATTATAATCCCCCACGATAAAGGAAAACAGGTACAGCACGTACACGATGCCCCACTGGTTGGGGAACAGGTCCAGATAGCCGCCGCGGGAGGTGATGGAGGAATAGTCCCCCTTCTTCCAGGCGGCGGCGTATTTCACGATGGAATACTGGTCCGACCCCGGCATCCGCTGGGAGGAGAGCACGAACAGCAGCCCCATGGCCCCGATGACGCACAGAAGGATCCGGCGGAATTTCCTGCTTTTTTCCGGGGTGCTGAAGAACCGTTTGCGCAGGGCGGCCTGCAGCCCGCTGCGGACGTACAGGAAAAACAGCGCCCCCACCGCGACGCCGGCCAGCAGGTTGAGCCAGATATTGTCCGCCGCCAGGAAGGTGTGCTCCGTCCTGTCCGCGGTGATGTAGGCGGTGGAGGCGCCCGCGGCGATCGTCAGCCAGATCACGGCCAGCGAAAAAAGGCCGAAGGCGATATATCTCAATGAACGGGTAATCTTGGGAACCATCTTCCAGTCTCCATTCTGCCGATGAACGAAAGGATAAAAGCCTGATTTATATATGCGCAAACCCCTGCTTCCTTCGGAAAACAGGGGTTTGTACATTCCGGACGCGGACCCTTCCGGGCCGCTTCCCGTGGCGGAGAAGGAGGGATTCGAACCCTCGAACCCTTTTACAGGTTACACGATTTCCAGTCGTGCGCCCTCGACCA
>CAMJXZ010000371.1 GCA_946409855.1 uncultured Clostridia bacterium
AGGAGGAAAAATGAATGAAGCAAAAAGCAAAGGTTCACAAAAGATGCGTTTCCAAGACTCGCAGAAGACGCGTTTCTAAAGTTCGCAAAAGATGTGTTTCAGCGTACCGGGCGGCCCGCAGGAAAAAGGCGCTGACGCTTATGCTGGCGGCGGCGGTGCTTATATGCTTCGGGCTGGTGACGTATTTCGTGGGGCTGCCCCTGGCCGGACAATTCCGGGAATCCCCCGAGGCGTTCCGGGCGTATGTGGAGGAAAACCGGTTCCTCGGGTCCCTGCTGATGACGGGGCTGGTGGCCCTGCAGGTGGTGGTTGCCTTCATCCCGGGAGAACCGTTTGAACTGGCGGCCGGGTTCGCGTTCGGCTGGTTCCGGGGAACGGCGGTCTGTCTGGCCGGGTCGATGCTCGCTTCGTCGCTGGTGTACCTGATGGTGAAAAAATGGGGAATCAAGGCAGCAGAAGTCTTTTTTCCCAGGGAGAAGATCCTCGGCTGTTCGATCCTGCAAAATGAAAAAAGGCTGAACGGACTGGTGTTTACGCTCTTTCTGATCCCGGGTACCCCCAAAGATCTGCTGACCTATGCCGTCGGCCTGACCCCCATGAAGCTGGGAACGTTCCTGCTGATCAGCACCCTGGCAAGGATCCCTTCGGTGATCACTTCCGCCATTACCGGCGGGCTGACCCGGGCGGAAAGCTACCGGGCCGCGCTGATCGTATACGGCATCACGGGCGCGCTGACCCTGATCTTCGTGCTGCTGTACCGCTGGACCGAAAAAAAGAAGCCCGTGCTGCGCGGCTCGCAGACGGTGTGACCGGGGCGCGCGGTACCGCAGGGAGGTGAAACGCATGTGATCAACGGCCGGACATCATATCACCGGCAGATGGACAAGCTCCGTGTGCCCGGGAAGAAAAGAAGGGAGACCCTGCGCAGGATGCTTGCGGAGAACCGGCGCCCGCGCCGCAAAAAACGCACGTTCTTAAAAAGGATCTGAAAAAAACTGACTTTGGCGCCCCGAACAAAAAATTTTTTTCCGGATAAGCAAAATCCTGTAACCTTTCCGCCGCGGCGGGGATGTTGCGGGTGTAAGGGGAACAGAAGAACCCGCCGCTGCCCGGGCCGGAAGAAGACGGCCGGCTTCTCCGCCGGGCAGGGCTCCCCGAACCGGATCAACAATCAATCATCAAAAGAAAGCATTCCATCCATAAAACAATCACAGGAGGATATCAAAATGAAAAAGAATGTTTTTCCCCGTACCCTGGCGGCCCTGACCCTGGCAGTGTGCGTGCTGCTGTCCGCCGTGCCGGCGGGCCTGGCGGAAATGACCGGAACGTACAACGTGACGCTGGACCTGGCGCTCAAGGACAACATGTTTCTGGCCAATTACGGCGTTACGGTCTATGTGGACGACGTGAAGCTGGGGTATCTCCCCCAGGGCGGCCGGCTGATCAAGATCAAGCCCCTTTCGAAGGGCATCCACACCCTCTACTTCTATCCGGAAAAGAATACGGTGCCGGCCATGAACATGGACATCTACGTCGGCGCGGAAACCCTCTTCGCTTCCACCCTGCAGACGCACCGCAAGTATGTGATGGTCAATACCCTGAGCTTCAGGATCGGCACCCAGAATGCCGTGGAATACCGGGACCTTTCCTCCGACTCCGACGACTGGGTCAACCTGGCGGCCCTCATGTGGCAGATCGCGTCCAGCGCGGGCAGCCAGAACTGAACATAGAACAAACACGCCGGAGAGACCGGGCGCCGTGTCCGGTCTCCCGCTTCCAGGACAGGGTTCCTGAAAAGAACCGTCCGCGTGAAAGGAGATGGGATATTTGAAAAAAACGCTTTCCGTGATCTGCGCGCTGGCGCTGGTGATCCTGGCTGCGCCGGGGGCTGTGCCGGACGCCTCGGCGGAAGGCTGGGGCTCCCGGCTCACGCTTCCCTCCGCCGCCGACGTCCTTTCCTACAAAACGAACGACCGCTCTCCCTACATCGTCTGCTGGCCGGAATTCGCGGGCTGCGACGCGTACACGGAATACGCGGTGGATTTCCGGGCGGAGTTCCTGCCCAGAGGCACCTATCTTTCCGTCTGCAGCTGGAACATGGATCTGAGCAGCCTGAAACGGTCCTACGCGTCCGTGACCCGCGACGCCGACTGGGTCGCCGCGTACGCCGGCTTTCAGGTCCTGGGCGACGGGCGGCACGTGGCCATCATGTCCGTCTGGGATACCTTCTGCAGGGACCGGAACGGCACGGTCCAAACCATCCGAGCCAAAGTGACCTATCCGAACGAAGGCAAGCCCTTTGACGGCGAAGGCACCGGCATGCAGTGCATCATCCCCTTTGACTGGAAGGAGGGGCGCAGCTACCGCGCTCTGATCCAGCAGAGCGAATCCGCCCGGGGCACCGCGGTGCTGACCTTCTGGGTCTGCGACCTTGCGGATCAGCGCTGGACGAAGCTGATCGAGTATGATCTGAACATCGCCGATACGCACATGACGGGCGCCTGCGCGTTCCTGGAAAACTTCATTCCTTCCTACGCCGCGAACCTGCGGACCATGGAGCTGTGGAACTTTAAGGTGCGGAGCAAGCGGACGGGCAAGTGGGTGGCCGGCAGGAAGGCGTCCATGTACGAGTGCTTTGAACTGCCCGGCAGCTACAATTACGGCGCGTCCGGGGACAGGTTCTGGGCCGTCACCACGGCGCTTCCCAACCGGTGCCGCAAGCCCGCGCAGTACAAGGAATGCTCCGTGACCCGCTGCGATACCGGCGAACCGTACTGATTC
>CAMJXZ010000372.1 GCA_946409855.1 uncultured Clostridia bacterium
CTGCACATGTCTTAGATGAAAATCAGTATTATTCCCGCTCTCTGAATGCGAACGCATTCCGTATCATTCATGCGTGTCTGCGCGGCGGCTCTGCTTCTCTGCGGCCTTCCGATTCTTCCGCCAGTTCTGCTGAACAGCGTTTCTGAGCAAAAGGAACGGCGGCGCCGTTGGCCGGCCCCGCCGCGGGGAAAAGCGCGTCCGGCGTGGGGATGCGGAGGACGAAACGCGGCTTCAGAGCGCTCCTGCCCCATTTCCCGCGAGCAATTCCTGTTTTTCCCGTACAGATTCTTTTCTATTGAGTAAAAATCCCGATTATGCTATGATGAATCCGCTGACACGGCATACGTTCATCAGCCGTGATCACCATCCATATCCAATCAGGAAATCCCAGGGAGGGACAAGGAATGAACTTCGCCAAACTGACCGGATACCTGGACCGTCTGCCGGACGAGGGCGTGCCCGGGCTGGAGATGATTGTGTGGATCGACCACCGGGAAGTATACCGGCATACCGCCGGGGAGGCCCGGGGCGGTGAAACCTACTGGCTGTACTCCGCCACCAAGGTGCTCACCATGACCGTGCTGATGCGGCTGATCGAGCAGGGCGTCCTCCGCCTGACTGACCGGGTGGCGGATTACCTGCCCGATTACGCGGACCTGACCGTCCAGGAAGGGGAGGCGATCCGCCCCGCCCGGACCGTCATGACCCTGGAGCACCTGATGGCCATGCAGGGCGGGCTGGACTACGACCAGGACACGCCGGAAATCCGCCGGGTGCTGAAGGAGACCGGCGGCCTGGCGGATACCGTGCGGATCGCCCGCTGCTTTGCCCATAAGCCCCTGCACTTTGACCCGGGGCTCGGCTTCCGCTACAGCCTGTGCCACGACGCGGCGGGGGCCTGCGCCGCGGCTGCCGCGGGCAAGCCGCTCTGCCGGCTGGCCCGGGAACTGGTGCTGGACCCGCTGGGCATCCGGGACCTGACGTTCCATCCCACGCAGGCGCAGCTCAGCCGGCTGGCGCCCCAGTACATCCAGGAAGAGAACGGGACCGTCCGCCCGACCGAAAACGTCCGCGCCGGCCTGGCCGGCCTGCCCAACTACGACAGCGGGGGCGGCGGGCTCATGGGCGACGCGGACAGCTATATCCTCCTGGCCGACGCGCTAGCAAACGGCGGCGTCGGGCGGAACGGGGCGCGGATCCTCACCCGGGCCTCTATCGACGACATGCGCAGAAACCGGCAGGCCGGCCCTTCTATGGCCGATTTCAAAAAGGTCAGGCACAAACGCGGATACGGCTACGGGCTGGGCGTCCGCACCCTGATTGACCCCGCCTCCTCCAAAAGCCCCCTGGGCGAGTTCGGCTGGGACGGGGCGGCCGGCGCCTGGGTGATGATGGACCCCGCGAACCGGATCGCGGCCTTCTACACCCAGCATGTGCTCAACATGAACCGGGCCTACTACGAGTTCCACCCGGCGATCCGGGACCTGATTTACGAGGGGCTGCAAGGCTGAAAGAAGGTTTCCGCCAGCCGCGCCGCCCCGTAGGACGCCGGCCGGCGCGGCATCGTCACGCGGACATCGGGCAGTTCCCTCTGGACCCGCTCCGTCACGCCCTGCCGGATCGCCGCGCAGCGCGTCAGGATGCTGCCGGCCAGCGCCAGCTCGCCCGCATGAAGGCCTGCCTTCCGGAAGGCCGCCAGCGCCAGGCAGGAAAGCTCCTCCGCCGCGCGGTCCGCGATCCGGACAGCCGCCGGATCCTTTTGTTCCAGCGCCGGCAGCAGCAGGCGGGCAAGGGCGGCGATCTCCTTTTTGCCCGTTTCCGGGCTGTAAAGCCAGGTGATCATCTCCGGGACTTTGGATACGCCCAGCGCGCCGAACACCGCGCCCGTCAGGACAGTCTCCGGCCCCCGGCCGTCCTCCGCCCGCACCACGGCGGCCAGGATATCCCGGCCGATAAAGTAGCCGCTGCCGCAGTCGTCGATGAGATAGCCGTACCCGCCGCTGCGGAAAGGGTTCCCCGCGGCGTCCCGGCCGAAGCATACGCTGCCCGTCCCGGCAATCAGGATGGCCCCCGGCCCCTCTACCGCCCCGGCCAGGGCGATCTCCTGGTCCCCCAGCAGCCGGAGGTTCCCCCGGTAGCCCTGCTCCGACAGGGCGCCTGAAAGAAACGCCCGAGCGCTTTCGTTGCTGATGCCCGCCATGCCGATCACCAGCCCCCCGCAGGCGGCAAGCCCACCGGGCTGCGCGGCCATATGATCCAGCGCGTCCCGGACCGTTTTCAGCACCGTCTCCCTGGAAGCGCCGTTTGGGTTGAGCGGCCCGAAAACAGCCTGCCCGATGACCGTCCCCCGGCCGTCGTTCAAGCAGATTTCCGTCTTGGTACCGCCGCCGTCCCATCCGCAGAAATACATCCTGTTTTCCCCCTTGCCTTGTTTTTCAGGGCTTATGCTGTCCTGTTGCGCCGGAATGATCGGATTCTTCGCGGAATATCAGGGACCGCCTGCCGAAAACGTCGTGAAACTGCCTTTGATCCGCAGCATTTTCTCTGCATCCGCACACATCTAAAGGATTCTTCACGGCGCGGCCGGCCCAATGGGGCCGGCCTTGCTCTCCCATGGAAACATGAAGCACCGATAATTCTTATCGGATCATTCCGTTCCAAACAGAATGGAAGCCGTCGATTCATACAGAGCCGTCGCGTTTCCGCTTTTTCAGAAGATATCCGTATTACCCTTTCGCCTGACGGACTGCCAGGGCGATCCGGCCGTCCGCCCGGTCCAG
>CAMJXZ010000373.1 GCA_946409855.1 uncultured Clostridia bacterium
GGGAAATACCGGGTGGGCATTTCGTCGCGGAGCTTGGTCAGGATGGGACGGTCCGCCGGGAAGAGAGCGGCGCGCGTCTCGGGGGAGAGCAGGTCCATGTTGCACTCGAAGTAGGCCTGCACGCTGTCCAGGTGCCATACCTTGCCGGTGCATTCAAAGCCGACGACCTTGAAGGAGCGGGTGGAGATGGCCTGCATCAGAACGTCCCTGGTCAGGTGGTACTGGCCGCGGGAAACGGCGGTATCGACCATTTCGATCAGCTTTTCGCGTTCCATCATGAACGCTTCCATATAGGTGGCGTCCAGCCTGGGGGACGCGGGATCGACCTCCAGTTGGGTGACGACGCCGTTTTCGTCCATGCTCAGGTAGCGTCCGCCGCCGTTGCGCCTGACGCCGGGGTCGCGGGTATACAGCAGGGTGATGTCCGCCCCG
Organism: uncultured Clostridia bacterium; assembly: GCA_946409855.1. Lineage (GTDB taxonomy): Bacteria > Bacillota > Clostridia > Christensenellales > Aristaeellaceae > UBA4246. Next base: position 433 of record CAMJXZ010000373.1, read on the forward strand.
GAAGCCTCATGGGCCGCCGCCATGTCGTCAAAGCGGGTGGTGTAGAGCATGTGGGTATCGGTGATCACCGTGTATTTTTCCTTGCTGCGGCGCAGGTAGTTCAGGTTGGAGCGGATGGCGTCCAGGAAGCCGGCGTAGAGGCCGACGTTTTCGTTGGTGGTGAAGGGGGGCAGGATCTGGAGGCCCGTATGCTTGCCGTGCAGGTCCCATTCCTTGCCGCTGCCCAGATGGTCCATCAGGCTGTTGTAGTTGCGCTGCATGATGACGCCCACGTTGCGGATGCCGCTGTCCACCATGGAGGACAGGGGGAAGTCGATCAGGCGGTACCTGGCGCACAGCGGCACGGCGGCCACGGCGCGGACGGTGGTCAGTTCGCGGAGCTGCTGATCGCGTTCACCGGTGTAGATGATGCCCATAATGCTGTTTTTCATGTTCCCTCTCCTCCTTTCAGCCTTCATACTGCTGGCCGGCAGCGATGGTGGTGCCTTCGGGCACGGTCACGCCGATCCCGATCACGGCGATGTTGCCCGTTTCCTCGCCGACCACGGAGCCGCCGCAGATCTCGGCGTTTTCAGCGACGATGGCGCGGCGCACGACGGCGCCGGAATGGATATGCGCGCCGGGCATGATGACGCTGTCGATCACCACGGCGCCTTCGTCCACCCGGACTCCGGAGGAGAGGATGGAATGGGTGACGCTGCCGCTCACTTCGCATCCGTCGGTGATCAGGCAGTTATCAATTTTGGCGCTTTCGGCGATGTACTGGGCCGGGAGCCTCAGGTTGCGGCCGTAGACGCGGAACTGCTTGTCATGCAGGTCGATCTGCGGCACGGGATCCAGGAGGTCCATGTTGGCTTCCCAGAGGCTTTCGATGGTGCCCACGTCCTTCCAGTAATCGTTGAAGGAGTAGGCGGTCATGCGCTGGCCGTCCCTGAGCATGGTGGGAATGATGTTCTTGCCGAAGTCGTTGGCGGAATTGGGATCGTTCTCATCGTCGATCAGGTATTTGCGCAGCTTATCCCAGGAGAAGATGTACACGCCCATGGAGGCGTTGTTGGACTTGGGCTGCTTGGGCTTTTCCTCGAATTCGATGATGTTGCCGTCCTTGTCGGTGTTCATGATGCCGAAGCGGTGGCACTCCTCCCAGGGCACCTGGCGCACGGCGATGGTGACGTCGGCGTTGTGGGAGATATGGTGCTGCAGCATGGCGTCATAATCCATTTTGTAGATATGGTCGCCGGAGAGGATCAGCACGTATTCCGGGTTATACTGGGTGATGAACGCCAGGTTCTGGTAAATGGCGTTGGCGGTGCCGGAATACCATTCGCCGGAGGCGCCGGTCTGGTAGGGGGGCAGAACGAACACGCCGCCGTCGTTCACGTCCAGGTCCCAGGTGGAGCCGTTGGCGATGTACGCGTTGAGCTCAAGGGGACGATACTGAGTGAGCACGCCCACCACGTCGATGCCGGAGTTGGCGCAGTTGCTCAGGGGGAAGTCGATGATGCGGTACTTGCCGCCGTAAGGCACGGCGGGCTTGGCCATGCTTTTCGTCAGGATGCCCAGACGGCTGCCCTGGCCGCCGGCCAGGAGCATGGCTACACAGCGCTTTTTGTGAAGCATTGGAAAAACCCCTTTCTTGTGTGATCATATGTAAAGGCGATGCCTGGGGAACAGATGGACGCGGAAAACGTGCCCTGCGTCATTCGCCGGCGCGCAGCCGGCCGCCCTCGGCCTGCAGCTTTTCGGCGATGGAGGCGTCCTTTTCCGCTTCCCGGGCCTTGCGCTTGGGGAAGGGCCGGAGCTTTTTGACGGTAAAGTATACGCAGCTCAGCGGGGGCAGGAGCACGCAGGCCGATGCGGGCAGGTCGCAGCAGGGGACGTCCTCGGCTTTGATGGGCAGGCCGTTGTACAGGCCGCTCCCGGCGTATTCCTCCCGGTCGGAGCACAAAATCTCGGTAAGCTCACAGTTGAAGGGCAGGCCGATGCGGTAATCCTTGTACACCACCGGGGTGAAATTCACGCACACCACTACTTTGGTGTGCCGCCCGGCGGAGCGCATGAAGGCAAGGCAGGAGCGGTCCCTGTCGTTGACGGAAAGCCACTGGAAGCCTTCCCAGCTGTCGTCCACCGCGTGGAGGGCGGGCATGGTCTGGTAGAGGCGGTTCAGTTCCCTTACGAAGCTCTGCAGCTGCGGATGCTTTTCATACAGCAAAAGGAACCAGTCCAACTGGTCGGTGTCCTTCCATTCGATGAACTGGCCGAACTCGCCGCCCATGAACAGAAGCTTTTTGCCGGG
>CAMJXZ010000374.1 GCA_946409855.1 uncultured Clostridia bacterium
CCGTCGCGTCGGAGGTGGTGTCCCCCCCGGAAACGCGGATGATCTCGTAGCGGAGATTGCCGTCCTCATATACGGCCACGTGGGGATGGGCGATCATGTATTCGATGTATTCCTCCATGCAGAAATCCATCGCGTGCATGGCGGCGGCGTTGCCCTTGCCGACGTAGCGGTAGATCATCAGGGACTTGCTCTCGCCGGTCTTGAAGGATTTGTCGGTCACGGTGGAATTGGGGTAATTGGTCACGGGAAAACGGAAAACGATGCCGTAGCGCCAGGAATTGGCCAGCAGCCAGTCGCTGTGCTCGGTGGCGTGGAACTTGGGGGAGTTGAATTCGGCGTCGTTCTTTTTCCAGCGTTCGATGTTGAAGGACAGCCCGCTCTGGTATTCGCTGGTGCCGGGATAATTGACGCTGGCCGTGACCTTTTCCCTCAGGGCGTCGCCGCTGAAGCTTGAGGCATACTGGGCTTCCCGGTCCTGATAGAGGGCGGTCTGCTCCGCCATGGTGCGGTAACCGCTCTGGACCACGAAGTTTTCGTAGCCCTCGTCCGCGGCGCCCTTGAGCATTTCGCTGATGGCGGCGATGGCGGTGGGAAACAGCTTGACCCTGGAGCCGGACACCGGGATGGTTTTGTCAACGGACTGAACGGAAACGACCTCGCTCTCCGGGAAATCGGCGGGCAGGGAATGCCAGCGGTTGAGCAGCAGCATGCCGCTGCTGATGAGCTCGGAGCGGGTGACGGTATAGGAACGGGTGGCGGTGGTGAGGGGGAATTCGCTCAGGTCGACCACCTCCCAGCCGATGCCCGTGGGGGTGGGCCACACCGCGGTGGACTCCGAAGAGCGAAGGGCGGCCTGGTATTCGCTGGTGGCCTGCTGATGCTGGCGGATCAGGGCGGCGTTGCGTTCGTCCCTGGCGGCCTCCGCGGCAGCTTTCTCATTTTCGTAAAGATGCGTGAGCCAGACGTGGCCCGCGCCGAATATGACAGCCAGCACGGCCAGGACAACGGCAACGCGGATCAGCTTTTTATAGGAATCCTTCTTAGCTTTTGCCATGCGGTTCACCTTCCATCGGGGTTTATTGGGTACGGAAAAGACCATCTATATTTATATCATTATTACAGATAAAAGTCAAATGTTTTACAGCACGGCTGGCAATATGTCCCTTTTCGCCCCGAATTTGTTACAAAACAATTAAAGTACCAGGTCGGCCGCCCCCTTGAGCACGCTGCCGACGGAATCCGATATGACAAGATCCGCCCGCCTGTCCTGGGGAGTGGGGGAGCGGTTGATGATCACCAGGGTGCCGGTGAAGGACTGGACGAAGCCGGCGGCGGGCCATACGGACAGGGATGTGCCGCCGACGATCATCAGATCGGCCCTGTCCACCGCGCGCGCGGCCTCCTCCAGGGCGTCGGCGGGAAGGGATTCCTCATAGAGCACCACCAGGGGCTTGATGATGCCGCCGCACTCGCATTTGGGCACCCCTTCCCGGCCGAGGATGGCTTCGGGACCGGATTTTTTGCCGCAGCGGGTGCAGCGGTTCTCAAGGACGGTACCGTGGAGCTCGATCACGTTGACGCTTCCGGCCATCTGGTGGAGGCCGTCGATGTTCTGGGTGATCACCGCGTCCATCATCCCGGCTTTTTCAAGGCGGGCCAGGGCGATGTGCGCGTCGTTGGGGCGGGCGTCGGGATACAGGAGCTTTTCCCTGTAAAAGCGGTAGAATTCCTCCGGACAGCGCTGCCAGAAGGAATGGGATATGATGGTCTCCGGGGGATAGCGCCATTTCTGCCTGTACAGCCCGTCGGTGGAACGGAAATCGGGGATGCCGCTTTCGGTGGATACGCCGGCTCCGCCGAAAAAGACGGCGGACCGGGCGCTTTTTAGATAATCTGCCAGTTTTTTTACCTGTTCTGACATATCGGTCTCCCTCCCGCAGGTGAAGTTTCGTTTTCTATATTATATACGATTTGTCAACTTTGGACAAAACAGGGGATAATCATACCACAAGGTACAGTTTGTGCACAAACAAAACCGTAAATATTTGTGAAGTCTTGAGGCTTTTCAATTCAGGGGCCAGGGATTATAATGTTTGCAGACGAGGTTGAGGGACCCTGCCCTCAGCCGATCACATTGAGGAGGGTATGTAGAATGTCCAGTGTATCTCTGCAACATATTTACAAGGTCTATGCCGGCGGCGTCACCGCGGTGAGTGATTTCAACCTCGAGATCGAAGACAAGGAATTTATCGTTCTGGTCGGTCCTTCCGGCTGCGGTAAGTCCACCACGCTGCGCATGGTCGCCGGCCTGGAAGAGATCTCCGACGGTGAACTGTACATCGGCGACCGCCTGGTCAACGACGTGGCCCCCAAGGACCGCGACATCGCCATGGTGTTCCAGAACTACGCTCTGTATCCTCATATGACCGTGTACGACAACATGGCTTTCGGCCTGAAGCTGCGCAAGACCCCCAAGGAAGAGATCAAAAAGCGCGTGGAAGAAGCCGCCCGCATCCTGGACATCAGCCATCTGCTCAACCGTAAGCCCAAGGCTTTGTCCGGCGGTCAGCGCCAGCGCGTCGCTCTGGGCCGCGCCATCGTGCGTGAACCCAAGGTCTTCCTGATGGACGAACCTCTGTCCAACCTGGACGCCAAGCTGCGCGTCGCCATGCGTACCGAGATCACCAAGCTGCATCAGCGCCTGCAGACCACCTTCATCTACG
>CAMJXZ010000375.1 GCA_946409855.1 uncultured Clostridia bacterium
CACCAGCGGGTGATGATCGGCCGCTTCCCCATGTGCGTGCTGCACCTGACCATGCCCTTTGAAAACGCGGATGTCAACGTGCACCCCAACAAATGGGAGGTTCGCTTCCAGAACGAGTTCGCCGTCCGGGACGCGGTGGAGACCCTGACGCGGGACGCCCTGGCCGGAAGCCAGAAGGAAGACCTGCTGGCCCCGCGCCTGTTCGACGACGAGGTGCTCGGCAAAAACCGGCAGCCGGAAGCCAGGGTTTTAAGCCGGCCCGTGCCGGCTGCAAAGCCTGCCGGGCAGCCGCCGGTTTCCTCTGCCCCCGCCGCTTCTGCCGTTCCCCCAGCGGCTTCCGTGCCTGCCGCCGGCATCCCCGCAAGCCCCGCCGCTTCCGCGCCGGCGCCTGTCCGGGAAAAGCCGGCCGCGCCCGTTTTGTCTGCCCCGCTGACGCCTTTGCAGCCGGCCGCCCGTCCCGCCTCCTTCCGCGCCCCGAAGCCCGAAATGAAGATGGACGACGCGCCCGCGGACCGGCCCGCCCCCGCGGAACCCGCGCAGCCAAAGCGGGAAGACGCCCCGCCCCTGCAGGAAAGCATCCCCGACGCGCTGCCTCATGAAAAGGCCCGCGTCATCGGCGTGGCTTTCAAGACCTATATCCTCATGGAATACGGGGAGCAGCTGGTGCTGTGCGACCAGCATGCCGCCCATGAGCGGCTGCTGTACGAGCGCCTCCTGCGGGAAACCAGGCAGGGTCCCGCCAGTCAGGGGCTCATGTTCCCCAGGGCTGTCCGGGTCACCCATACGCAGAAAGCGGCCTATGAAGAAAACCGGGAGCTGCTTGCGCAGATCGGCTACGACCTGACGCCCTTCGGCGATGATACCCTGCAGCTGCGCGGCGTACCGGTCATCCTGGGCGCGCCGGAGGCGGAAACCTGCCTGACAGACACCCTGGACGAGCTGGCCCAGTACGGCCGGCTGGACAGCTACGACAAAACGCTCCGGATCGCCTCCGCCGCCTGCCGTCACGCGGTCAAGGGCGGGGAGACCGTCCCCATGGAAGAGCTCTCCTGGCTGGTCACGCAGATCCTGAGCGGCAATATGCCGCCCACCTGCCCCCACGGCCGGCCGCTGATGATCACCCTTTCCCATACGGATCTGGACAAACGGTTCCGCAGGATACAGCAAAACAAATGAGCAAGAAACGCATTTACGGCCTGGTCGGGCCGACCGCCAGCGGGAAGACCGCCCTGTCCATCGCCTTTGCCCAACGGATGGGCGGGGAAATCCTCTGTATGGACTCCATGCAGATTTACCGCGGCATGGACATCGGCACCGCGAAACCCACGCCTCAGGAGCAGGCGGCGGTCCCCCACCATCTGCTCAACCTGGTGTCCCCCAAAGAGCCCTTCACCGTGGCCGATTACCAGCGCCTGGCCGCGCCGCTCCTGGAGAAGCTCCCCGTGCCCGTGCTGGTCGGGGGGACGGGGTTTTACTTAAAAGCCCTTTCCCTGCCCATGGACCTTGGGCATACCGTGGGGGACGAACAGGTCCGCCGCAAACTGGAGCAGTACGCTGCGGAGCGCGGAAACGGGGCCCTGCACCGCGTGCTTGAAGAAAAGGACCCGGTTACCGCCGCCCGGCTCCACCCCAATGACGTCCGCCGGGTGGTCCGCGCGCTGGAGGTGCTGGAGCTCACCGGCAGCCCCATGTCCGCCCAGGTCATGCCCACCTACGCGGATTCCCCCTACGCGTTCACCCTGTTCGCCCTGGACTGGCCCAGGCCTGTCCTCTACGACCGGATCAACCGCCGGGTCGATCAGATGATGGCGGAAGGCTTGATGGACGAGGTGCGGTCGCTCCGGGCGCAGGGCGTGCCGGAAACCGCCCAGTCCATGCAGGGGCTCGGGTACAAGGAGCTGCTGATGTGCCTGCGCGGGGAAATCTCCCTGCCGGACGCGGTGGAGCTCATCAAGCGCCGCACCCGCAATTACGCCAAGCGCCAGCTGACCTGGTTCCGCGCGGACAGGCGCATCCGCTGGCTGCCCGCGGACGAAACGCGTTTCCCGGACGCGGAAGAACTCATTTCAATCACGGAGGAACAATCCATTGATACCGAATGACCAGCATCTCCTTTCCCTGATCCGGCAGGCGGAAGCGGATCTTCACGATACCTTTTTGAAGCTGGACGAACGGGAACTGAGACACACCGGGCACATCCTGTCCCTGTTCCAGGAGCATCATATCGCCCTGCGCCACTTTGCCCCGACCACCGGCTACGGCTATGACGACGTGGGCCGGGATACGCTGGAAAAGCTGTTTGCCTCCCTGTTTCACGCAGAGGAAGCCATCGTCCGGCCGCAGATCGCTTCCGGCACCCATGCCCTGTCGATGTGCCTGTTCGGGCTGTTGACCCCGGGCAGCCATCTCCTTTCGGCGACCGAAAAGCCCTACGACACCATGGACGAGGTCATCGGCATCGCCGGGAACGCCCCGGGCTCCCTGAAGGAAATGGGCGTTTCCTTTTCCGCCGTGGACATGACCGAAGCGGGGCAGATCGATGTCCCGGCCGTGCTGGCCGCCATCCGGCCGGAAACCCGGGTCATCCTCGTGCAGCGCAGCCGCGGGTACGCCTGGCGCGCCTCCGTCCTGCCCGGGGATATGAAGCCGCTGTTCGACGCCGTCCGCCGGGTCCGCCCGGACATCTTCCTGATGGTGGACAACTGCTACG
>CAMJXZ010000376.1 GCA_946409855.1 uncultured Clostridia bacterium
GCATCCGGGCAGGAAGCGTGGAAAAAAGCGTGTTTGATCTCCCGCCCCGCGCTCCCTGCCCGTTCTCTGCTGATTATCCATTTTCACCGGACGGGACCCTCATCCTTCCCGGGGAGTTCAAATCGATCCGCCCGGTATGGCCGGGGAACGGATATACCGCGAAAAGACGGGCGGTACTGTCTGTTTGACGGGGGAGGAAACCCGGCCCGGAAAAAAAGATAAAAAAAATAAGCAGACAAGTTCCGCTTTATAACTGCCATCCTTCGATTTCCTCCGTATCAAATAATGTCCGGCGCGTGATGCCCGGAACACCACACAAAAATCAACCGCTCTGCGGAGGAGGAAATCACCATGAAAAAGACCATCGGCATCGCTGTTATGAACTTCTTCGGGATCACCGCCATCATCGCCCTGCTCGACCTGTTCGTCGCCCGCTTCAACACCGCCGTTTTCGCCCGGTCCTTCACCCGTCCTTCCCACCTGGCCTTCATCGCCGTGTTCGGACTGATCCTGGCCGCCGCCGCCTTCGTACGGCCCGCCCGGAAGACCACCGCGGCAGCCGCCTGACAGCGGGCTGCGGGACGATGACCGTTCTCCTCCGACAGGATATATAGGATTTATACAGCAGGGCAGACCGTCAAACACGCGGCCTGCCCTGCTTTTTTGAACGCAGAACACAAGGGGACGGTTCTCTGTGCAGGGCGCTCGCAGCCGCAGGCAGGGGCCTGCGCGGCCCCAAACCCCGCGGCAGAGGTTTCACCCCTGCACCCCGGTATGGCGAACAGCTTGTCGCTGGCTTCAGGCAGTGTCCGCCTGTCTATGCCAGGTCGCGGGGGACCGGAAACAGATAAATACCCTGTGGGCGGCGCAAAAAAAGCCTAAGGGCGGCGCAAAAAAAGCCCGTGGGCGCCGCATTCGGGAAGCGCGTCGAAAGGGATCAGGACGGCCGGCGTCGACGGATCCACAACTTCAATACCGCGGCAAAAGACGAACAGCGCGCCGTCCCCGCGCATCAGGACGGAGGGAAAGTAATCATCATAATAATCAATTTCCCTTACGTCCAGGGAGACCTGTTTCAATTCCCCGTCCAGCTGCATGCGGAACACGGTATAGATGCCCCTGGCGTTGGATACGGCGCTGCCGTAAACGGTCATGAGGCCTGTTATCGGGGACACCTTCATATGGACGCCCAGCACCAGGCCGTCCGAGGACAGCGTCCGGGCGGCCGTATCCCTGCCCGCCGAGTCGAGGCGGACCATTTTCACCGGGTCCGCGGCGCCGCTCCCGGTCCGCTCCAGCCGCCAGAAAAAGCCGTCCCCCGGGAAAATGATGGCAGGGTCGAACTGGAAAGACCGGCTCCATTTTTCTTCCGACCCGTCCATGCAGACCGCCAGGTACCGGGAATGCTTCGCGCTGCGCGTTTCCGTCCGGAAGATCACCGCGCACTGCCCCTCAACGCTGCCGACAGCGCCGGCGATCTCACCATGGCACGTTTTCCCCATGATCACGGTTCGGGGGATCCGGTCCGCCATCGGGATCTCCCGAAGCAGCTTTCCATGGCTGTCAAAGCAGCTGAGCACGCCGGCGGTCCCGTCATAGGCAAAGAATCCGCCGTCCGCCCGTTTGATATCCTTCTCCTGCCAGGTGCCGGGGAGCGTCTCCGCCGTTTCCAGTCCGGCGTCGGTCCATTCATAAAGGATCACGCATCCGTCGCCTGTTATTTCGTCCTTCTGATCGGGAAGGAGCACGCCGCAGGTGCCGTCCTCCCGGGGAAGGAACAGGGACCCGCTCAGGCTCTCGGCGGCGGGATAGGCGTGATCCCGGAACAGCTCCCCGCCCCGGTACCATAATAGGTGCCAGTCGAGGCTGATATCCCCTTCCCTGTCGCCCCATGCATGGTACACTGCGTCGTCATCCCCGAAAAACTCCGGCGCAAAAGGCGCAAAATACTTATCGTGGATCCTGTAACGGTAATATTCCTCCGCACCGGCGAACGCCGGACAGACAACCGCAAGGCAAAGCAGCGCAGCAATTATCTTTTTCATATCCTGCCTCCCGTTATTCATCGATCCATTCCAGCCGGCAGACGGAGTATCGAACGCAAAGGAACTGTTCCCTCTGAGCCGTTTCCCGGGACGCGGGGAACCGGCAACGGAAAAATCTACTGACGGCGGCGCAAAAAGAATGACGGCGGCGCAAAAAGAATGACGGCGGCGCAAAAAGAAAGCCTCCCGTTATTCATCCATCCATTCCAGCTGGCAGACGGAGGAAGCCGTGAGCACGTCGTTCTTCCTGACATAGCCGAAGCTTCCTTCCGGGTCCATCAGCCAGGACATTTCTCCCCCGGGCACGTCCACATACAGCCAGTCCCCGTCCTCAAAGACCACATGCATTAAGGTGCCGGCTGGGAAGGTTTTTACCGCGGGATCAAGCCAGCCCGTTCCCCGCATCAGGGTGATCTCCCGTTTTGCTTTTGCGACCGGCTGGGGCATGACCAGGCTCGGGATCCGGCCGTCATAGCTTGTATAATTGGCGGCGACGTAACCATCCAGGAAACCGATACGGGTGTGGATCCACGGATTCGGATCCCCCGGAAGCACCTCCAGCACGGGGATGATCACCCCCGGCTCCAGCATCCCGTGGCTGCGCAAACGGCTGCTGGTCCCGGTGCGGAAATTGACGCCGTCCGTCAGCACACAGTTCCC
>CAMJXZ010000377.1 GCA_946409855.1 uncultured Clostridia bacterium
AACCTCATCCGGCCCGCTGCGCGGTCCACCTTCCCCAGAGGGGAAGGCTTTTGGCTGCCGTCCCATACTTGCCGAGTTTTTCCAGGGTTCTCACAGCCCCCAGAGGAGAAGGCTTTAGGGGTGTCGGCCTTCTGTTTGGTAAAAATGCCCCGGGGGTATGTGCTCGCTGCCCGGCAAGAATAGGCTGCCGGGCCGGTTTCCGGGGCATCACGGGCCGCGGGCGATGAACATCCCGTATTCCTTGGGCACGTGCAGAACTCCATCGCGCATGTTTTCCCGGAGGACCGAACGGATCACGTCTTTTGGCAGCCGCCGCAGCTCCGACATCCCGGTCAGGGAAGCGATGTATTCCGCCATGTCCTCCACGTCGGTCACCGCCAGCGCGTCCCTGTACAAAAGCCGCCGGATGTCCGGAAAAACGGTTCTGAGCTGTGCTTCCCCGTTCTGCAGGGTGAACGCGCCGCCGGCCGGAGGATGCACCCCGTATTCCGCGAACAGGCCGCAGATGTACGCCATCATGCCGTGCTCGCCGTAGGTCGCGCAGTAGAAGGTCCCGTCCTGTTTAAGCACGCGGCGGACCTCCCGGAGCGCCTTTTCCAGGTCCGGCACATGGTAGAGCATCATGTTGGCCATCACCGCATCAAACGAGCGGTCGGCAAAAGGGATATCCCGGATATCGATCACGCGGTACTCGATGCCGTCCAGGCCGCGTAGGGTTTCCTGCGCCTGCTCCAGCATGCCAACGGAAAAATCGGACAGCACGAACCGGCCGCATCTGCCGATCCATTCCCCCTGGCCGCGCCACATTTCCCCGGTCCCGCAGCCAAGCTCCAGGACGGACATGCCCGGCCAAAGGCGGTAATGGGAGAGAATCCAGCTGCCAAAGCCCTGTTTGTTGACGGAGTACCTGGCGTGGATCGAGATCCGGGTATTCAGCCGGTCCGGCGACGCGTATTGTTCCCGGACCGCTTTCTCGTCATTCATTCTGGTGTTCCTCTTTCAGGTCAAACCAGTAGACCATCACGAACCGCTTGCCCTCTTCATACATGTTGTGCCAGGGCGGGACCGCGGCTGTTTCCAGATACTGCCCGCCCGCCAGCTCGCAGGTCCTGGCGGAAGCGGGATTGTCCGGGTCGCAGGTGATGATCACATGGTCCAGATGATGCTTCCGGGCCTGCCTGAACAAAAGGGCGCAGGCCTGCGCCGCGTAACGGTGTCCCCGGTACGCCTCGTCGACCCCGTACCCGATGTTCCCGCCGATGTACAGCCGCTCATTGTGCCCGACGCGCAGGTCGCATCGGCCGATCTTCGTGCCGTCCGGAAGGCAGATGGCGAAATAATACGCGGGCACCCACTGCTTTTCCGGCACCGCCCCGCAGGTCCTTTCGAGACGGAGAAAAATATCGCCGCTTTTCAGATCGTCCGCGGGCAGGAATGCCGTCTTTTCTTCCGCGCTCATTTGAGCACCGGCTTCCAGTCGTCGGCCGAATCCAGGAACAGCTCCGTATACTCCCCGTCCGCCAAGATCCGCATCAGACCGTCCATGTGCCAGATCCAGCCGGTTTTGAGCACCTCGTCCTTTTCCACCCAGTAAACCCGGCCTTCGTCGGAGGAAGCCAGTTCCCCGGAAAACCGGTCCGCCCGGAACAGGAAAACAAGATACCGGGATCCGTCCTCGTTGATCCAGTCCTTCACCCCGCAGAGCTGCGGATGTTCGACGGTCAGCCCGGTTTCTTCCTTCATTTCGCGGATGACGGCGTCCACGATGGGCTCATGCGCTTCCACATGTCCGCCAGGGAAGGTGACGCCGCCGGCGTCCTTTCCGACCTTCTCTTCCACCAGCACTTTTGTGCCGCTTTGAATCATGCACATATTGGTGAGGATGACGTTTTCCGTGCGTTCCATCTTGAGGTGTTCCTTTCCTCCATAGTTCATGCCGCCGTTCGCTCCCGGCGGGAGATCCCGCGGTCTATTGTAGTATAGAACGCCGGAATCCGCAAGCCCGTCTTCGCAGCGCCGGAATGGTTCCCTTCGCGTAAGGCGCTGCCCGCAAAGCCGGAGCAGGCATGAAGAAGCGCTTTTTTCTTTGCAAACCGGCCGTTTTTATATATAATACAGGCAGACGCCGATCCGCACAGATTGGATTGATCCCCCGGGGGCGGGACAGGTCTTCCCGCGCGCCCGAAGCCATGAAGCCCGGATGAATAAGGAGCACGGACACGATGAGACAATATGAAACCTATGAGCTGACTTTTGCAGGAGAAGCGCCCCTGGGCAGCCTGGCGCGGGCGGACCTGACGGCGGAGTTTTCCTGCGGGAACATACGCGAAACCGTCCATGGGTTTTACGACGGGGAGGGCCGGTATACCGTCCGCTTTCTGCCCGAAACGCCAGGCGAATGGCATTGGCGGGTCCGCGGCGCGGTAAACGCCGAGGGGACGGAAACCTGCGGGCCGGCTCAGCGGCATCACGGGCCGGTCCGGGCCGCCAGCACCCATTTTGAATACGCCGACGGCACTCTGTTCATCCCCTTCGGCACCACGGTGTACGCCCTGGCCCACCAGGACGACGCGCTGACGGAGCGGACACTGAAAAGCCTCCAAAGCGCTCCCTTCAACAAGGTGCGCATGTGCGTGTTCCCCAAGCATTACGATTACAACCACAACGAGCCGC
>CAMJXZ010000378.1 GCA_946409855.1 uncultured Clostridia bacterium
AGGGAAGAGGGAAACGCCTTTGGGGCTGTTTCCCTCTTCCCTGCCAGGAAGATAATGCATCCGTTTTGTTCAGGGAGGGGGCGCCGCGGGAGAAAGGGACAGCCGGTTCAGGACTGCCCTTTCCGCGCGCCCGCGGACGGGATTATTGGTTGGCCAGCGCTTCCCTTGCTTCCAGCCAGGCGTCATAAGCGTCGTAATACTCGTCGGTGCTCATGGGCTTGTCCAGCATCTTCTGGCCCTTGTAGCGTTCCTGGGAGATGCCGAAGGGAGCGTACTGGGAGGTAAAGGTATCCAGCTTGGAAACGGTGTAGCCGCCGCTCCAGGGGCCCATGGGGATCATGTAGGCATGCTCGATCAGATACGCTTCCGCCTTGGCGAAGGCCAGGTAACGGGCTTCGGTATCGTCGGTGATGGCTTTGGCGGCGGCCAGGAGCTCCTTGTATTCGCTCAGGTCGATGTCCACTTCCGCGTCGGTGAAGCGGTAGCTGTTGTTGCCCACGTCGAAGGGATCGGAATAGGTTTCGGGGTCGGCGTAGTCGGCGCCCCAGTTGACCTTCATGAAGGCGTAGTTGCCGGTGCGGCGGTTGGAGAGGAAGCCGCTGCTGGCGCCGCTGACCACGATAATGTCGATGTAGTCGCTGCCCAGCAGGCCTTCCAGCTGCTGTTCGACGGTCTGGCATTCATCGGCCCACCAGGACAGGGAGACGTTGAACATCATCTTCATCTTGATGGGGAAGGTGACGCCGGCGGCGGTCAGTTCCTCGACGGCCTTCGCCTTGTAGGACAGGGCCAGCTCCTCATTGAAGGTGCCGGTGCCGACGGCGGAGAAGTCCGCCAGCGCGCCCATGTTCACATAGTCGGTACCCTTGTAGGTGGCAAAGTTGGTGGGGGTGATGGTGTTGTACACCAGCTCCTCGGCATTGACCGGGTCGACGTTCAGCATGGCCTTGACGCGGTCCAGACCGTGGAAGATGGATTTGCGGAAGTTCTCATTGGCGACGGCCTTTTTCCAGTTTTCGGGCTCGAACTCTTCTTCGAAGGCCGGGCTGTAGTCAAAGGAATACCAAGCGCTGTACTGGCCGTACTGCCGCACGGGGCGCACAAAGTCGGCCTTTTCCGGGTCGTTCAGCCAGTCGGCGGCCAGGGCGTTGTCGATGGCGAAACCGTCGATGTTGCCGTCCAGGAAGTACTGCGGGGCGACGTTGGCCGCTTCCTTGTTGTAGGTCTCGTCGATGACGTCGATATACACCTTGTCCTTGTCCCAGTAGGCCTGGTTCTTGGTCAGAACGGTCTTTTCCTGGGGCTTGAAGGTGCCCAGCACGTAGGCGCCGTTGAAGAGGATGGTGTCATTGCCGGTCGCCAGACCGAAGTTTTCGCCGGCTTCGGTCAGGTACTGCTCGTTGACGGGCATGAAGCAGACGTAGGTGGTCATGGACAGGAAGTAAGGGGTGGGCTTGTCCAGCGTGTAGACCAGGGTCCTGGCGTCGGGCGCTTTGATGCCGACGGTGTCCCAGTCCATCACGGGCGCGGGCTCTTCGCCCTCGGCCGGGGTGGCGGTGCCGTCAAAGTAGGCCTTCGCGCCGGAGATGACGCCGTAGAGGATGTCCGCGGTGGAGGAAGCGTTCTGGGCGTTCAAAATGTACTTGGCGGCGGCCACAAAGTCGTAGGCCGTGACGTCCGCGTACACCGTGCCGTCCGCCTTCACCCAGGTCGCGCCGTCGCGCAGGTGGAAGGTGTAGGTCAGGCCGTCGTCGCTGACTTCCCAGCTTTCCGCCAGGGAGGGCTGGATCTGGCCGTACTGGTCGTATTCGACCAGGGTGTCGATCAGGTTGGCGGCCAGGCCGAATTCATTGGTGGAAGCGGTGATCAGGTAATTGAGGGTGGTCACTTCGCCCGAATACAGGGTGCGGTAGACGACCTCATTTTCCGCCGTCGCGGCAGGCACGGCGCAGGCGAGCATCACAAGCGCCAGTGTCAGCGATATGAACCGGAAGAATGATTTCATTGGGAGTCCTCCTTTTTTGATGCGGCAGCCTGTTCAGACCGCCGTTCGATTGAACTGTATCATATCATAATGGCTATGTTTTTGCAACTTTTGCGTTGGAAAAATCCATACGAAATACAAAAAAAGCAATGCCGCGGGAATGCAGAACAAAAAATATTAATATGAAATAAAAAACGCTGTAAAAAGACGAAAAAACGCCACGCCTTCGTTGGGCGCGGCGCCGGGGTGCACAACTGAAGATTTATTTCTGCAGTTTGACCCGGTTGAACAGCACGTTGACGATAATGCCCAGGATCAGGCCGGTAGCGATGGCGCTGATCTGGATGCGGCCCAGGTTCAGGGTCAGTCCGCCGATGCCGGTGACCAGGATCGCGGCGACCACGAAGAGATTGCGGTTGTCGCCCAGATCGACGGGCTGCAGCATTTTGAGGCCGGAGACGGCGATGAAGCCGTACAGGGCGATGCAGACGCCGCCGGTGATGCAGGCGGGGATGGAATTAACGAAAGCGGTGAAGGGGCCGAAGAAGGAAAGCAGGATGCAGTAGATGGAGGTAATGAAGATGGTGGAGACGGCCGCGTTGCCGGTGATGGCCACACAGCCGACGGATTCGCCGTAGGTGGTGTTGGGGCAGCCGCCGAAGAACGCGCCCACCATGGAGCCGA
>CAMJXZ010000379.1 GCA_946409855.1 uncultured Clostridia bacterium
CAGACCGATCCAGCTGAAATCGGTCATGGTGTAGTTGAAAAAGCTGGTCACCAGACACATGCCCATCGGGAAAATCACAAAGCCGGCAAAAAAGAGAAGACTGGGCGCCATGAACAGATAACCGGCGATGTTTTCACGGCGGCGGGCTTCTTTGATCCCGCGGGAGACGGAAACAGCTTGCGCCATGTTACGCACCAACTTTCATGTGATGAAAACGGGCCCCCCGCTTCGGGGGAAACGGGAGGCGCCGTGCTGGAGCTGTTCCATCCGGAACGGATGACAGGGGTTTACTGGACTTCGGTCATATACTTGGCGACCTCGTCCGCGATATTGCCGCCGGCAAAGATGCGCTGGAGCAGGTTCCACCAGGCGGTGCGCTGTACCGGCCAGTTCGGGGCGATCTGGTAATAGCCGCCGAAATAGGGAGCGAAGATGCTGTAAGCGGCGTTGGCTTCCTTGGGCGTGCCGGTGTAGATGTCTTCCATATCGCGGGTGGCGAAATAGCCGGTGGCATAGACGCTCTTGGTATTGCCGTTGCACATGAAGCGGATGAATTCCTTGGCCGCGGCCGCGCGGGCTTCGTCGCCGTTGTCAAAGATGCCGAAGCCCCAGATGCCGCCGTCCAGCGTGGGCACGCCGTCGTCAGAGGGGAAGGCCATGGGGAACACTTCCACGTTCTCGGCCAGGTTGTCCTTGTTGTTGGTTTCCAGGGCGGCGTTCCAGCAGAAGCCCATGGCGGTGGTGCCGTTGCAGAAGTAGTTGATTTCTTCCGCGGCCACGATGCCGGGGTCGGCGGTCAGCAGGCCTTCCTGCACCATGTCGTACAGCTTCTGCAGGCCCTTGATGTTTTCTTCGCTGTCAATGGTATACTTGGTGAAGTCTTCGTTGGTGAAGCGGCCGCTGTACAGGTTGTACACCAGGGCGCGGGTGCCCTGGTCGCCGCCCTGACCGCCGCAGTACACGATGCCGGTCACGGGGGTGAAGCCGGTGGCGGCAAGCGCTTTGCAGGCGTTTTCAAAGCCTTCGGTGGTCCAGGTGTGCTTTTCCGCATCGATGTACTGCATCGCGTCGGCAGCCTCAAAGGCTTTCTTGTTGATGACCATGCAGTGGGCGGTCATGCACAGGGGATATTCGTAGTAATTGCCGTCCCGGCCTTTGCAGGAGCCGGCCACGCCTTCATAGATGGCCTTGCCGCCTTCTTCTTCAAACAGGTCGTTCAGCGGCAGCATCTTGCCGGCGGCGCCCCAGTTGGCCACCAGGCGTTCCGGGCCTTCGAAGATGATGTCCGGCGTGGTCTTGGCTTCGATGGCGGTGGTCACCTGGTCGTCGCCGGAAACGTAGTCCAGGAACTGTACGTTGACCTTGATCTCCGGGTGCTCGGCGTTGAAATCCGCGATCAGTTCGGAAACGACGGCGTCATCCGTCCAGCTGCCGATGGGGTAGGTCCAGAGGGTGATTTCCACGTCTTCCGCCAGGGCGAAGGCGGGAATCATCAGCATCAGGCACAGGAGCAGAGCAAGCAGTCTCTTCATGGATCGTGATCCTCCTTTAATAAAAAATTGTTCCGCGGTCGGTTCCTTCCCGCATCGGAAGGAAATCCTCTTGCCATAAATTTACTTGAAACGCGTGCAGATGTCAAGACTATTAGAAAAAATAATTTATGTATTGTCAAAAATTTGACCACATTCATCATTTTCGGGCGATTGACAAGAAGCATGGGTTCTTATATAATCACAGCAGCGAAAACTGTCCGGATGCCGGATCCGGCGCTTGATTCAGGGAGGATTTTCCATGCTGATCGACGAAATACGCCCGGGAAAAGATTTTTCCATTGACTTTGGAAGCCTCGGCCCCCGCTTTGCCCGGGCTGCCGCATTTCTCCGGTCGGCGGACCTTTCTTCCCTGGCCCCGGGGCGGACGGAGATCGACGGGGACGATGTCTTTGTCTCCGTGCAGGAATACGTCCAGGAAGAACGGGAAGCGGCTTATGAAGCGCACGACCGGTACGCCGACATTCAGCTGGTGCTGAAGGGAAGCGAGCGCTTCCGCTGGGGCTGCGGAACGGCGGGCGCGCCGCAGGGCGATTTCCGGAAGGTGACCGGCGTCGGACGATTTGTGGAATTCACGCTCCGGGAAAACCAGTTTGTGATCTTTTTCCCGGGAGAGGCCCACGCGCCCGGCCTGCCGGCAGACGGCCCCGCCCTTTGCCGCAAGGCGGTCGTCAAGGTCCGGGTGAACGACTGAGAGGAAGGAAACTGCAGCCATGAAAAAACACATTGTCTGTTTCGGGGATTCCAATACGCACGGCTACTGCGCCGATCCGGCTGACTGCGCGGACGGCGGCAGCCGCTTCAACGAGCAGGAGCGCTGGACCTGCCTGCTGCAGGAAGCGCTGGGCCGGGATTATCTGGTGCTGGAAGAAGGGCTGGGCGGGCGCACCACCGTGTTTTCCGCTGCATGAATCGATGGACGCGGTGTCCGCTGCGTTCCCGGTGCTGATGAGCCATGAGCCGGTGGACCTGCTGATCATCATGCTGGGTACCAACGATACCAAGGAACGCTTCTGCGCCAACGCGGCGGCCATCGCCGTGGGGATGGAGCGCCTGATCAAAAAGTGCAAATCCGTCGAATGCTGGGGGGCAAAAGGCCCCAACATCCT
>CAMJXZ010000380.1 GCA_946409855.1 uncultured Clostridia bacterium
GGTATGGGACAGGGTCTGCGGGAAGCCGTAGATCTTTCCGTCAATGGTGACCATGGAAAGGGTCAGCCCGTTGTCCATGTACCAGCGGTCCAGGATTTCGGGGAGGGTTTCTTTCTGCATCAGGTCGTTCAGGGGGATGATCTGCCCGGCCTCGGCCAGCTGCGCCACGTCGCTCTGGGAGTTGACCACGAATACATCGGGCAGGGACGAAGCGCCCATCGTCATGCGCAGCTTGGTGTTGTAGTCGTCGTCGTGGGCCCACCAGTCGTACTGCACGTCGATGTTCAGGCACTTTTTCATGATTTCCGTCCAGCGGTTGCTGCTGTAATTCTCGCCGTACCGTTCGCCCAGCTTGCCGATCATGGTTTCACAGGCGTTGTTGTAGTTATGCACCATGGTCACGGTGAGGGGCTCGTCATAGGGCTTCAGGTAGTCGGATACGCCGTTTGCTTCCGCCCAGGAGGCAAAGTTGTCCACCACGTATCCGACGCGGTCCGCATAAACCGCCTTGTAATCGGTCGCTTCCGCCAGGCAGCCCGCGGCGTTCATCAGCAGAAAAACCGACAGCAGGATACAGAAAAGCTTCTTCATGTGGTATCTCCTCCTCAAAAATATTGGCCCTGTCAGGCAATTTCATTGTATCCGTTTGCAGCTGCGCTGACTACCTCTATTTTTTACGTTTTGATTCCACAATTTTTGTGAAATATGGCAAATATTCAACCTGTATCATCATGCGTGCCGGACGATTCCCGCCAGGCCTTGGGGGTCATGCCCTTGCTGCGCTTGAAGACGGTGATAAAGTATTTGGCCGTCTGGAAGCCGCAGCGCTCGGCGATGTCGCCGATGGACAGGGCGTGGTCCGACAGCAGCCGGCAGGCCGCGTCGATCCGGGTGCGGATGATGTGCTCGTTCATCCCTTCGCCCATCTTCTGCTTGTAGACGCGGGAGAGATAGCTTGAATTGTAGTTGAAGCTGTCCGCGATCCGCGTCAGGGAAATGTCCTCCGCGAAATGCCCGCCGATGTAGCGGTTGATGCTGTCCACCAGCTCGTCGGTTTCCGTGTTTTTCCTGCTGCTGCTGCCGGAAAAAAGGGCCTGCAGCATGGCTTCCGTTTCCATAAGCCAGCTTTCCGCGGTATCAAAAGCGCCGTGAAACAGCACGGTTTCCGCCGTATACCGGCCGGTTTTGACCTGCTCCAGGCACTGGGCGCCGAACAGCTCGTTCAGCAAAAGCTTCAGCAGCATCGCGCAGCTCTGCCGCCCCATGGGATACCCTTCCGAAAGCAGGCAGCCCCGGATGTCCTTGATCAGGGTGTCCAGGCTGCGCTGCTCCAGATACCTGCGCCAGCGCAGCGCGTCGGCGATGGCAATGCAGCCGTTTCCCACGCCGGAGGAGGCTCTGGCCACGATCCGGTTCCGCTCCAGATTCTGCCGCGCGTCGTTCTGCAGCTGAAAGCCAGCCTGCCGGAGCCGTGTCCATGGAACCGGCCCGTCTGATACCGCGAACGACAGGCCGACGGCCGCGCCCGCCCCTTCGACAATGCGGTCCAGCTGGCTCAGGATCATGGAAGAAACGTCCGTCTGCCGGTCCGTCTGCACCAGAAAGATCAGCTGGAACCCCGCGTACATCGCGTCGGCGCGGAAGCCCCGGTCCCGCAGGGAGGACAGGACGAGGAAATGGATCTCATGCTGCTTTTCCCGGGAATTGATCACGCCGGAGACAAGGATCCATGTATCTTTACCCGGCCGGATGCGGATCCCGCAGCTTTCCAGGACGGCGTTTTCCGGCAGCTCTTCGCCGAACACGATCAGCCGCTCCAGCAGCGTCTGCCTGAGCAGCGGCAGCGCCTCCTGCATGGACTGGCGGATCCGCTGGTTGTCCTCCGAGGCGGTGAAATACCGGCGCACTTTGTCCAGGCCCCTGCGGATGGCGGCCATCATCACTTCGGGCGGCTCGATTTTCAGGATGAAGCGCACGTCCTCGTACCGGGACGCCTGATAAACATAGTCAAAGCTGTTGTAGGCAGTCAGCACGATCACGAAGCACATGGGCCACAGGGCCTTGACCTGGTCCAGCAGCTCCAGCCCGGAAACCCGCGGCATGGAAACATCCGTGACGACCACGTCGTACATGTTCTTTTTCAGCAGCTCCATCGCTTCCACCGGGGAATTGACGGCGTACACCTCGATCTCCGGCATTTCGTTCAGGATCAGCGCCTGCAGCGTCCGGGTCACCAGCGGCTCGTCATCCACCAATAAGATCCGCGGCATCTGTCTCCCTCCCTTCCAAAGGAACGATCCGGATAGTGACCTTCAGCCCGCCCAGCCCGGACCGTTCGAAAACAAGCCCGCTTTGGGGTCCGAAATGCAGCCGAAGCCGCCGGTGGATGTTGACCAGCGCCACGCTGTCGCTTTCCGCGCCGGGCCCGTTCAGCACGGACTGCCGCAGCCTGTCCAGCGCGCTGTCGGAAAGGGTTTCCCCGTTGTCCTCCACGCTGATGCGGACCTCCAGGCCGGTCTGGCGGAGGGTAATCAGCGCCAGGCCGTCCCTTTCAACGTTTTTAAGCCCGTACCCGAACGCGTTTTCGATCAGCGGCTGGACGATGAGGCGGGGGACGATCAGCCCTTTCCAGTCTCCGTCCGGCGCGGTCC
>CAMJXZ010000381.1 GCA_946409855.1 uncultured Clostridia bacterium
ATGCGCTGACGCGCATGAATTGCCGCTTCGCGCCATGAAATGCGCTGACACGCATAATGATTTCACTTGTTTATTTTTTATCCTTGTCCTTTTTCTTTTTCTCCTGCCTGGCCGCGTCCTCCTCCGGGAGCTGTTTGAGCAGTTCTTCCTTGTATTTGGCGAAGGTGGCCAGCCGGTCTTCGGTGACTTCCGGATAGCGCGGGTCCATGTCCTTCAGGGTTGCCAGGATGATCTCGGAAACGACGTAGCGCATGTACCATTTGTGGTCGGCGGGAACGACATACCAGGGGCAGTGCTCCGTCGAGGTGGCGTTGATGGCGCTTTCGAAGGCTTCCTGGTAATCGTCCCAGTAGGCGCGCTCTTCATAGTCGCTGCCGCTGAACTTCCAGTTTTTCTCCGGCTCCTCGATGCGGGACAGGAAGCGCCGGGCCTGCTCATCCTTGGATACGTTCAGGAAGATTTTGACCGTGCGGACGTTGTTCCGGTAAAGGTATTCCTCAAAGTGCCGGATGTCCTCGTACCGGCGCTCGATGACCTTGTCCAAGTCGATGCGGCGGGCGTTGGCCTGGGAGCGGTACAGCTGCTTGACCTTCCCGATGAGGACGTCTTCGTACTGGGAACGGTTGAAGATGGCGATTTCGCCCTTGGCCGGCACTTTGGCGGCGATGCGCCACAGAAAATCATGGGCCAGCTCGTCGGCGCTGGGGGCCTTGAAGGCGGCCTCGTGGACGCCGTGCGGGGACAGGCAGGACAGCACGGCGCGGATCGTACCGTCCTTTCCGGCGGCGTCCATGGCCTGGAAGAGGAAGATGACGCCCTCTTTCTTTTCAGCGTACAGTCTGGACTGCAGTTCGTCGATCCGGCCGTTGTTCTGGGACATTTTCGCTTCCGCGTCCCTGCGGTCTGAACAGAGGCTGGTTTCGTCGGTTTCGCATTTGGAGAGCTTCAGCGCGTGAGAACCGTCATAACGGTATTTTTCGAATGACATGATGTACCCCCTTCGTGTGTGTGGACAGATGGGTGCGCCGGGATAAAACGGCGCGGCTCCTTTTGACGCGCCCATCCCGTATGATGCCGGATCCCGCCCGCAGGACGGCATCGCGGCGGGTTTCGCCGCGATGCCCGTTTAAGCGGGCCTTTTCTTCCGGAACAGTATATCATATCCCGGAAAAAAGGAACAGGTTCTTTGCAAATTTTCAAAAAGAAAATGCGCTTTTCCTTTTCAAGCGGGGGATTCTGTGATATGATAAGCAGGAAACATACAGGGAGGACAGTGCGGATGATCAGGACCATATGGCTGGCCGGCGGCTGCTTCTGGGGCTGCCAGAAATACTTTGACCGTCTGCCCGGCGTCGTGGAGACGCAGGTGGGCTACGCCAACGGCCGGACAGAGAACCCGACCTATGAACAGGTCAAGCACGAAAATACCGGACACGCCGAGACGGTCCGGGTGGTGTATGACGATGAACGGCTGCCGCTCCGTGAACTACTGGCCGCCTACGCCCGGGTGATCGACCCCACCGCAAAGGACAGGCAGGGGGAAGATGCCGGGCACCAGTACCGCACGGGCATTTACTACGAAACGGAAGCGGACGGCGCTTTGGCCCGCGCTTTCCTTGAGGAGCTTGCCGGACGGTACGACCGGCCGATCCTGGTGGAAGCGGAGCCCCTGCGGCAGTTTTTCCCGGCGGAGGAATATCACCAGAAATATCTGGAGAAAAACCCCGGCGGGTACTGCCACATTCATTTTGACGACTGATAAAAGCATCGGCGGATGAGGTAAAAACGGATGGAGATTCCTTACCGGGCGTTTGACAATCAAACGGATCTGTACGCGTACCTGGACGAGCAGCTGGCCGCGGTGCTCCGGGAAACGGAGGACTGGCTGGCGGGGCTGGCCAACGCCGCGTCGGTTTTGTATCTGCTGCTGCCGCAGCTGAACTGGGCAGGCTTTTACCTGATGAAGGACGGGGCGCTGAGCCTGGGGCCTTTCCAGGGGAAGCCCGCTGTCAGCAGGATCCTGCCGGGCAGCGGCGTCTGCGGGACAGCCGTGCAGACCGGGCAGACCCAGGTGGTCCGGAATGTCCACGCGTGCGAGAACCACATCGCCTGCGACCTGAACTCCCGCGCGGAGATCGTGGTGCCGCTTGAGGCGGACGGGCGGCTCTTTGGCGTGATGGATATCGACAGCCCGGTGCTGGCCCGCTTTGACGACGGGGACAGGCAGGGCCTGGAACGGGCAGCCCGGCGGATCTCCGCGTGGCTTGCGGACAAAATGTGATTACAGGATGGTTTCCATCCCGTATTTCTGGGGCGTGAGGCCCATCTTCCGGTAGAATGCCAGGGCGGGCTCGTTGAACGCCCAGACGTTCAGCGTCACGTTGTAGCAGCCTTTTTCCCGGGCGAAGGCCAGCACGTGCCGGTACAGGTCCCGGCCGATGTGCCGGCCCCGGGCGGTCTCGTCCACACACAGGTCGTCGATGTAGAGCGTCAGGATATCGGTGAGGACGCTGTCGTCCGTGTGCCGCTGGAAGATGCAGAAGGCATAGCCCATCACCCGGTCTGCTTCGTCCGTCCAGACGAAGACGGGCCGCCGGGCGTCCCCGAGCATGTCCGTCAGCTGCGCCTCGCTGTATTTGGTGGCGGG
>CAMJXZ010000382.1 GCA_946409855.1 uncultured Clostridia bacterium
GGTCCACCTTCCCCATAGGGGAAGGCTTTTGGAGCTGCCGGACGATGGCTCGCCTTCCCCAGCGGGGAAGGCTTTTGGGCTGCGCGGGCAACTGCCGGGGGGCGGCGGGACCGTCCTTTGCGAAAAAACTACGCTGGACCGCTGGAAACCTTCCCCACTGGGGAAGGTGGACCGCGCAGCGGGCCGGATGAGGTTTATGCTTACTATTTCCCCAGACTACTTACAGACGCTCTTGCCCCATAGGGGTGAACCTCATCCGTCACGCCTTCGGCGCGACACCGCCGGGGCCTGCCGGCCCGCTGTTCGGTGAAAATGATCCACCGGATCATTTTCCGGGCCCTCACAGCCCCCAGCGGGGAAGGCTTTTGGGGGCTGCCGGGCCGCTGTTCGGCGGCCGGCAGGGACCGGCCGGGGGGCATCCGTCACGCCTGCGGCGCGGCGGGGCCGGCCTGTTCGGCGGCTTCTATCTTTGATATCAGCTCGCCGGCCCATTTGGCAATGATCGCGTCCTCCTCCCCGTTCTTGATAAACTTGGCCAGGGCCAGGACGGTGCCGATCAGAGCGGCCTGGGCGGTTTTTTCCCGGATGGTTTCTTCCGGCTCGCCCCGGTAGTATTCGCGGACGAACCGGTCCCAGATCTTCCGGCAGCGGTCATAGGAGATCCTGAGGAAGGAATTGACATCGGAGACGCCCGCATCCGGGCCGCACAGCAGGGTCCTGTAGAGGCTGCCCAGGTCGTAGACCGCCTTGCCGGTGGAGAAGGAATCAAAGTCGATGAACAGCATCTCGTCCCCGCTGAACATGATGTTGTTCGGCTGGATATCGCCGTGGACGAGGCATTCGGGCCCGTCCGCCGCTTCGATGATCTCCCTGGCGCGGCCCCTGTACGGTTCCGGGAGGACCCGGTCGCACCGTTCGGCCTTGCCGAGGATCTCCCGGCCGAACATGTCCCGGGTGAACTTGTTCAGCTTCCCCGGGTCCTGGATCTGGTGGAGCTGCCTGACGAACCGCGCGTAGCGGTCGATGTACTCGTCCGCGTCCTCATGGGCCGCGATGATCTGCATCAGGGACCGGGAGTGCAGGAGCTCCATCAGCGTGACGATCCGGCCGTCGTACACCGCGTAGCCGAAGGTGAAGGGGGCGGGGACGCCGCAGAGGAGGGCGTTCTTCAGGGCGATGCGCTGGCGGACGATGTCGTAATAATCGGGCTCGTTCTTGAAGGTCTTGGCGATCACCTCTTCGGACACCTTGTAGATGACCCCGTTGGCGCCTTCGTTGAGCTTTTCGCAGCCGCTCAGGTCGATCCGGGGGAGCCTGTCCTCCCCGTCCGCGTGGGCTTCCAGCCCTTCGACCCGGACGAGGACCATGCAGTCCGCGCTGAGGTTTTTCAGGGCGAAGCGCCTGCCGGAGGACGCCAGGTCCCTGAGCGCCCCGATGCCTTCCCGGTCGATCCAGGCCAGGGTGGCGCAGTCGAAGACGACCAGGACATCCCCGCTGCTTTCGTAGAAGCGCAGGATGTTCTCCCGGAAGACGCCGCTCCGCGCGCCGGTGAGCCGGCCGGTCAGGCAGCACACGTACGCATCTGGCCCCGTCTGCTCCATGAAGCTCCTGAAGCCCGGGCCGCCGCCGCGGCAGAGGGTCATGTAGTAGGCCACGAAGCGCCAGAACTCGGCGTCCCCGCAGAGGCGGTTCAGGTCGCCCGCGGCGGGGATCTGCGCGCGGTCGGCGGCGCGGTAATACTCCTCCCGGGAGGTGTATTCCGGCAGCGGCAGATCGTAGCGCATGAACACGAAGGAGCTGACGAGCATGGAGATCTTGCCGCAGCCGTCGGAAAAGAAGTGGCACACGGTGTTGATCGCGTACTCGCAGAAGGCGGCTATTTCCTCGGGCTCAAAGGACTGATTGGTCAGCAGCCAGAAGAAGTCGCTGACGAACCAGTTCCACATGGCCGGGAGGTCCGCGATCCGGGCGTAGTTGTACTTGTCGCTGTCCGCCCCGCTCCGGAACAGGCAGCCCTCCCGGACGATCCCCCGGAGGGTGACCTCCGCGCATTCCAGCAGCAGGGCCTCCAGCTCCCCGGCGGAGCGGAAATTCTGCCGGCGGCGTTCGTACAGATAGGCGACCGCCTGGTCCGTATTTTCCAGGGCCAGGTCCCGGGCCTCATCGGCGCCGGAAACGGCCATGGCGTCCGCCTTGGCGGCGCTGGCGGACATGTCCAGCCGGCCGTTGGCCGTGCGGGACATGACCATCATGTTGGCCCTGAACTGGCCGCGGTAATCGTTCAGCGTCATAATGATCCCTCCTGTCGGGGCCCGGGGCGGCGGGCCGGCGCGGGGCAAGCGCCCCGCTTCAAAAAAAGACGCCGGGTGAAACCACCTGACGCCCTGCCTCCGGGACAATGCCATATTACCATATCCCGCCGAAGAAAGCAAGTTGAAAAACAGTTGAAAAACCGTTGCAAACGCGTTGCAAAACCGCCGCATTTTCGTTGAAAAAGGGTTGAAAATCGTAACTTTTTGGTGATGTATCAGAGGATTTGGAATGTTCGGGTTTTTGGGGGCGGGAGGAGAAAAACGTGCTCGCGCCCATGCTGGTTCAATTCACGCCCCCGTGCGGGGGGTGACGGGGGCAGCGA
>CAMJXZ010000383.1 GCA_946409855.1 uncultured Clostridia bacterium
AGATTATATGTCTGGGACTACACGACAAATTATGCCTATACGCTCGGAATATTCCCCGATTTCAACACATTGCAGAAAAACATACAGTGTTTTCACAGACACGGCGTCAAGGGCGTTTATGAAGAAGGAAACTATTATGTTGACCGATGCGATACGGAATTCGGCGAGCTCAGGACTTACCTGATTGCGGAGCTTCTTGAGAACCCCTACTGCAATTATGAAGAAAAAATGCTGGAATTCTGCAGCAACTATTATGGTAAGGGCGGAAGATATGTCAAGGAAGTCATTGATGAACTGACCGCCTGCACAAAAGGCCACGTGAACCTTATCTGCCGTATGGGCGACACATTTTCAATTGATGAAGCTCAAGCGGAGAGAATTGACCGGCTCTGGTCTCTTGCCGAGAGCGAGGCGGATTCAGACGACGCTCTTGAAGCTATCACACGCAGCAAGCTTTCCTGGCGCTATGTAAAGGCGGTATTGGGGTTGAGAGAATTCGGCGGAACACTTGAAGAAAACAGAGAGGCAAGGGAAGAATTGTATAACGATCTTGTTGCCCACGATGTTAAGATGATCGATGAGTGGACCTGGATCGAAGGCGATTTCTCGGTATATGAAATGATCCCAGTCGAAGAATGGGAGCTGGCGGAGAGCAATTAACGGTATTTTCAGCGACTGTTTTTGAAGCTGGATTCGGGGCTGCGGGTTATGGACCGCAACCGTCCCCCGCGGTCCTCTGACGGGGATCGCGGCCGGCCGCGCCGACAATACCCGCAGCGGGCCGCATTGATATCAAAACAGGACTCCTTACCGAGCAGAATGAAAAAAGGATGTAAAAAAATTAAGGAGGTGAATGGGATGAGATCGATCCTGATCAAGGATACCACACGGGAGGAGCGGATCCAAATCGTTCATCAGGCGCTTTGGGGCGCCTGCGGCATCGATTGCGAGTTCTGTTCCGGCTGCGACAACCGGGGCGGCGGACGCATCGACAGCATCTACCAGCCCTATATCGACGGCCTGAAAGAGATAAGGGAGATCAACGAGGAATACAACGCGCCGTTTGTGCGGGGGTGATTTCCGCGCGGTCCGTCGGGCCCTGACGCCGGAAGGCCGGCTGAAGGGCCCTGATTGGTTTTTATCCGTTTTTCCTGCGCCGCGCCGTTGACTTTTGCATGCTGAAAAGCTATAGTTAGGCATGGTTTGCCGCTTTTTCGCGGCATGGACCACAATAATGCCAAGAAGGAATGTAAAAATGAAAAAACTGCTGATCGGAAACGAAGCCATCGCGCTGGGACTGTATCACGGCGGTCTGGGGCTGGTTTCCTCCTATCCGGGGACTCCGTCCACCGAGATCACGGAGTTCCTGTCCAAATTTGACGATATCCATTCGGAATGGGCGCCCAATGAGAAGGTGGCCACGGAGGTGGCCTTCGGGGCGAGCCTGGCCGGTTTCCGTTCGGCCTGCGCGATGAAGCACGTGGGCCTCAACGTGGCGGCGGACCCGCTGTTTACCCTCAGCTATACCGGCGTCACAGGGGGCATGGTGGTCTGCGTCGCGGACGACCCTGCCATGCATTCATCCCAGAACGAACAGGACAGCAGGCATTACGCCATCGCGGCCAAGGTGCCCATGCTGGAGCCCTCGGATTCCGTGGAAGCCTATGCCTTCGCGCGTTCCGCCTTCGACCTGAGCGAAAGATTCGATACTCCGGTGCTTTTCAGGTCCTGCACCCGCATGGCCCACAGCCAGGCCCTGGTGGAGGTGGGAGAGCGGGAGGAAAAAGCGCCGAAGGAATATGTGAAGCAGCCCCAGAAATACATCATGGCTCCCGCCAACGCCATCCGCCGGCATCCCTTTGTGGAACAGCGGATGAAGGACATTGCGCAATACGCCGAGGACTGCCCCTATAACCGGGTGGAGAAAGCCGACAGCGACATCGGCATCATCACCTGCGGCACCGCTTACCTGTATGTGAAGGAAGTGTTCGGGGACAGCGTGAACATCCTGAAGATCGGCATGCCCAACCCGCTGCCCGAAAAGATGATCCGCGCCTTCGCCGCCGGGGTAAAGAAATTGTACGTGATCGAGGAACTGGACCCGGTGATCGAAACCCAGGTGCGCGCCATGGGCATCGAGGTGATCGGCAAGGAGCTTTTCCCGATGGTGGGGGAATTCAGCCAGAACACCGTCCGGAAGGCCTTCGGCATGGATGAATTGCCCTGCCCCGAAGCGCCCCAGGTGCCCGGACGCCCGCCGATGATGTGCGCGGGCTGTCCCCACAGGGGCATGTTCTATGCCCTGGCAAAGAACAAGATCACGGTCCTCGGAGACATCGGCTGCTACACCCTGGGTTCCGCGCCGCCCCTTACCGCGCTGGATTCCACCCTGTGCATGGGCGCCAGCGTCAGCGGCATCCACGGCTTCCTCGCGTCCCGGCCCGAGATGGCCGGCAGGACGGTGGCCGTCATCGGGGATTCCACCTTTATGCACAGCGGCATGACGGGGCTTGTGAACATTGCCTATAATGCCACCAATTCCACGGTGATCATCCTGGACAACTCCATCACCGGCATGACGGGCCACCAGCAGAACCCCACCACGGGCT
>CAMJXZ010000384.1 GCA_946409855.1 uncultured Clostridia bacterium
CTGGCCCTGCCCGTGGTGGATAAGGACAAAGAAGCTGTCTGGCGGACCGAGCTGGTCAGCTTCCAGGCGGCGGTAAACGCCGGCATCAAGTCCATCATGTCCTCCCACGTGGTCTTCCCCGCCTTCGAGCCGGAGCGCGTCCCGGCCACCGTTTCCCGCAGGATCATGACCGGGCTGGTCCGGGAGACGATGGGCTTTGACGGCATTATCCTCAGCGACGCCATCGAGATGAACGCCGTCAAGGATATGTTCGGCATCCCCGAGGGCGCCCGCCGGGCGCTGGCCGCCGGGGTGGACGTGGCGCTGATCTGCCACTCCGCGCCCGACGCCGCGATGGCCTGCGAACACATGTACCGCGCTCTGGAAGAAGGCACCCTGAATGCGGAGGAAACGGAATGGCACTACCGGCACATCCTCCGCTGGAAGGAGCAGCTGCTGCCCCCCGAAGGCACCCGCGCCCAGTTCGGCAGCCCCAAACAGAAGGCGCTGTGCGATGAGATCATGAAAAAGGCCCTGACCGTCGTCCACGCCCCCGGCGGCCTCCCGCTGCCCAAAGCGGACGGGCAGACCCTGTTTCTGGGGGTGAACGCCCGGGCGGAAACCCCGGCCAGCGACGACGTCCCGCTGGACGCCGCAAAAGAATGTGCCGCCGTTTTCGGGGGCAGGTGGGCGTCTCTGGCGGAACCGCTGCCGGAAAACATCCGGACGGCCGTGGTCTTCCTCAGCAGGCATCCCGACCAGGACAAGGCCGTAGCCGCCGCCAACCGCCTGGCGGAAGCCGGCGCGAACGTCATCGCCGTCAGCATGAACGTGCCGCTGTATCTGCAGGGCTTGCGGGAAGATATCTGGCAGGTGGAAGCCTGGCAGTACGACGAGCTGGCCTTAAAGCCCCTGATCGGCCTGCTGGGGGGACAATAAACCGGCCGGTATCAACAGACCATCCCCGGCTGGAAAATGGAGGCCTTCAAGAACAGTCAGGGAGTCATTCACCGGAAGTGGCGTAAGATCGCCCCGGATCCGCACCGCTATCCCTGCATCAGCACTCCCAGCGCGAAAATTCTTCCCGATTCGGCCGGCTTAATGAAGCCGGCCTTCCTCATCGTTCAGATTTCCCGGGGTTATGTTACGCGCCTCTTGTGCACCGCACCTTTGGCAGCGCGGCTGTACTGAATTTTCTGTATATGGATAGGATGATCCTGTATTCCAGAAAAACGAAAAACCAAAAATAAAGCTCAATGCCAAAAGCAACATGTCTTTTTGGCGCTAAGTCGTTTTTTAAACCACTTACCGCCAAAATCATCACGTGCTTTTGGCGCTAACTCATTTTATTACCCACTTAGCGCCGGAATCTCCCCTGCCAAAGCGCCTGGCAAGCGCCCTGCCTCCGCCGCGCAGAAGCCTTCCGCGGCGCAGAAAGAGAGCGCGCCGGGCGGCGCGCTCTTCCCTGTGCTGTGATGTGATAACGATTGTTCCCCCGCGGGATTACTGGGCCGGATGCTCCAGGTCCCAGGCGGCGGTGCGCTCATCCATGACGGCCTGGCCGCCGCGGTTCAGGTATTCCTGCTTGAGCTGCTGGAACAGGTCGTGCACTTCCTCCGGCTTGCACATGGTGCAGCGGACGAGGATCTCGCGGTGGAAGTCCTTGAGGGTGGTGTTATACTGGGCTTCCGCCGGCAGCGTGGCGCGGATCTTGAAGCTCTGGGGGATCAGGTCCATGTTGCCCACTTCGTACATGGCGGCGTATTCATCGGCATAGCCCTGATAGCTCAGCGCCTGGGCCTTCATGGTCTTTTCATCGGTATCCAGCCACTGGCCGTTGATCAGCAGGGTGTAGTCCAGGTTCTGCATGGAGTTGAACTTCATGTCGCCCTCCACGCCGGGGATCAGCACCGGGATGCCGTCTTCGTTCAGGTTGTAGGTGACGCCTTCCACGCCGTTCTGGAGGTTGAAGATGGTGTTGTACTCGCACAGCCAGTCCAGATACATGACGGCGGCCCTGGCATGGTCGTCATCGGACCACACGGGGATGAAGTTCAGCAGGCCGTCCCGGTCATAGGCCAGGTGATAATGCTTTTCAGGATCCACGACGGATTCAAAGCAGTTCAGCACGCTCAGCTTGGCCTCGGGCTGCTGGGCCTGCAGGCCGGCCAGCAGACCGGGGGTGATGCGGATGGGATGGTCGTAGTTGGCGCCGTAGCCGCCGGCCATGCCGGAGGTGATCGCCTGGTTCACCTGCTCGCCGCTGGTGTCGGTGGCAAAGTCGGGGGAGATCAGTCCTTCATTGTACAGGGTGTTCAGGAACACGCAGTAATCCTCGTAGCCTTCCCACAGTTCCTGGGGCTTGGTGGCCAGGGTGCGGTAGTCGTTCACGTCCTTGATGAAGGAGAGCATCAGGGGGCCGTTGTTTTCACTGGTGATGTTGCTGCTCATGGCGAAGGGGATGCAGCCGCCGGGCACGTTGCCGGGGTTCTGGTCCCGGAAAGCGCGCAGCACGTTCAGGAATTCCTCCTTGGTGGTGGGCATCGTCATGCCCAGCTTCTCGATCCAGTCCTCGCGGATGAACATGCCCTGGGTGGCGACCACCACGCGGCGGGCGGG
>CAMJXZ010000385.1 GCA_946409855.1 uncultured Clostridia bacterium
CGGGCGAATTCGTCCACGTCGTCCCGGAACTGGCTGTAGGTGCGGGTGTAGTCCAGGGTGGTGTATTTGACGGCCAGCTGGTCCGGGAACTCCTCCACCATGGTGTCCAGCACCTGGGGGAAGGTTTTGTCGATCAGCAGGCCCTTTTTCCATACGTAGCGGCCCTGGTGGCGGTCGCTCCAGTACAGATGCCGGTGGCCGCGCTTGGTGTTGAGATAGGGCTTGATGGCGTTTTCAAAATGGGTCAGGATGATCTCGATGTCCGAGAGGTCTTCCATCCAGGCGGGATCCCAGGTCAGGGACACGTAGCCGTCGTAGTTGACCGAGCGCAGGGCGTTCATCAGCTCGGACAGGGGCAGGCTGCCGTCTCCCAGCAGCTCCGGGCGGACGGCGCCGCCGTCTTCCGGCCTGCCGTCGTGGATGTGCACGTGGCGCACATAGGCGCCCAGGCTGGTGATGGTCTGCTCCGCTTCCTCATGGGCCTGGAAGCAGGTCCGCTCCATGTCCCACAGGGCCGCCAGCCGGTCGTCCGAAAAGCGGTTGAGCAGGTCGCGCAGGCGGGCGGTGTCCGCGTAGGGACCGGCGGTTTCCACCAGAACGGTGACCGGCGCGGCGCCGGTCTTTTCCAGCAGGGACGACAGGACGGCGGCGGTCGTTTCGTCGTCCTCGCACTGCGTGCGCATGCCCAGGTAGGGGATGCCCAGGTTGACCGCCGTCTCCAGGCATTCGCTGAACTCGTTCTCAAACGCAGGGTCCGTCATGTCCCGGACGAGGCTGATGCAGGGCACTTCCAGCCCCTGGGCGATCAGGCTGCGGCGGACGGCCGCCGCGCGGTCCGGGTTGGAAGGGCTGTCCTTGCCCTGAAAGACCGGCCCCTGCAGGCCGGCGATCTCAACGCCCTGCATCCGGGCGCTGACCGCCGCGGCGCAGAGCTCCTCCCAGCGGAGGTCTTTCCAGTGCTGAATCGAAAATGAAAGCTTCACGGTGATGATCCTCCCCGCTTACTCTTCGTAGGCGATCTTGTTCAGCGCGCTGATGAAAGCCCGAACAGAAGCGCCGATGATGTCGGTGGAGATGCCGTTGCCGGAGTACACCCGGCCGCCGGCGCGCAGCTTGACCAGCGCGCTGCCCATGGCGTCCCGGCCTTCGGTGACCGTCTGGATCTGGAAATCGTCCAGCTCGTAATGGTGGCCGATGATCTGCTCGATGGCCTGGAAGGCCGCGTCGATGGGGCCGTCGCCGATGCCCACCCCGCGCATCTGCTGGCCGTCCTTTTCGATGAGGATGTTGGCGGTGGCGGTGATGATGTTGCCGCTGTTGGTCACGTAATTGACCAGCTTATAGGTGGAAGGCACCTGCATGGCGGCGCTGGCGATGATGGCGTCCAGCTCCTTGGTGCCCACGAAATGCTTTTTGACCGCCACCCGCTGGAAGGCCTCGTAGACGCGCAGGTTGTCCTCCTCGCTCAGGTCGTAGCCCAGCTGGCGGACCACCTTGGTGACCTCGGCGATGGAGTCGCTGGCGTCCAGGCAGATGCCGGAGGCGTCGTCCAGGGCGACGTTGGTAAACCGGGACATCTCTTCCGGCGGGAACAGGATCTTTTCGATCTGGCCGACGCCCCGGTGCAGCTCCGTGATCCGCAGGCCCGTGCCGATGTCCAGGTCGGCGCCTTTGACCTCGATGAACTGGGAGAGGGCGGAAAGGGACGTGAACCCTTCCCCGGCGGCGGTGCATTTGACGCCGGCCGCGCCTTCCCGGACGGCGGCCGCCGCGCAGGCCAGCGCCACGCCGATCTGATCGCTGATTTCCACAAAGAATTCCTTTTCGCCCAGCCGGGGCTCCAGCGCTTTGACCTGCTGCAGGAAGGCGGTGAACTCGTCCGGCAGCATGACGCCGGCGGTGTCGCAGAGCGTGATCCGGTCCGCCCCGGCGTCCAGCGCGGCGCCGATCGCCCGGGCCAGGAACTCGGGCTCAGCCCGGGTGGCGTCGACGGCGGTCAGTTCCACATGCTCGGCGTGGAAACGGGCCTGGCCCACCGTTTCCCGGATGCTTTCCAGCATGGCCGGGGCCTTTTTGTGGGCGGCGTATTCCATCAGCACCGTCGAAACCGGCGCCAGAATGTTCAGGGAGGGGGACTTGGCGGAACGGATGCTGTCCCACGTTTCCTGCAGATGGGGGCCGGCGATGTCCACGGCCGCGGAGATGCGCGCAGATACCATGGACGCGATGGTGCGATTGGCCAGCAGGTCCGCCTTGCTGCCGGAAATGGGCGCCAGCTCAATGGCGTCCACGCGCAGCCGGTCCAGGCTGCGGGCGATTTCCAGCTTTTCCTTGAAGGAAAGCGTTCTGCCCGTTTCGTTTTCGTCCTGGCGCAGCGTCATGTCGATGACTTGCAGTTTCTTCATAAAAAATGTACCCTCCATTAATGTGCTGTGCGGGAATAACTGTTCAGTACTCTGACAAGGATAAGAGGTGCATCGTCCTGCGGAGGGGGTGATCAGGGGGAGACTTCCCCCTGATTATAATCCGCAGCGGCGGCATGTACGCCGCGAGGAGCATTTTTGCGGAGGTTAGCTT
>CAMJXZ010000386.1 GCA_946409855.1 uncultured Clostridia bacterium
TGGCGGCTTCCTCGCGCAGCACTTCCTTGCGGCTGGCGACGATGCGCTTCTTTTCGTTGTTGACGTCGATGATCTTGAGCTTGAGGGGCTGGCCGACAAACTGCTCGATCTTTTCGACGAAGCGGGTGGCCAGGTGGGAAGCGGGCACGAAGGCGCGCACGCCGCCGGCATCCGCGATCAGGCCGCCCTTGACGGCCTGCTTGCCAACGGCTTCGATGTATTCGCCGTTGTCGTTCTTGGCCATCAGGTCTTCCCAGACTTTGCGGTTGACGATGCCGCGCTGGGAAAGAATCACATTGCCTTCACCGTCGTTGACCTTGACTACTTCCACTTCGATCTGATCGCCGACCTTGACGTCCTTGTCGGACAGGTCTTCGCGCTTGATCAGGCCGTCGGACTTGTAGCCGATATTCACACAAACCTCATCATCGGTGACCTGTACGACCGAACCGGTGACAGTCTGACCGGGGCGGATTCTGACCAGCGTCGCCTCAATGTCATCCATGAAGCTGCGCTTGTTCATTTCCTCTTCGGTCAAAGCAGCCTCTTCCTGAGCCGCTGCGGTTTCCTGAATTTCTTCGGGGACCGCTTGTTCCTGTTCCATCTTGTTCTGTTCCGTTTCGTTCATAACAGTGACAACCTCCTTATATGACCAATCCGGTGTAGACGCACCGGCGGCTATTCCAATCCGATCTGTCCGGCTGTCGCAGAAGCCCGGGGGAATTTCCGAGGCTTCTTCAACCAGACAGGTGCGCGGGCACAGGGCCCGGCAGGTGTCGTACAGCTTTTTGGTGTTGGCGCTCTTTCTGCCGCCCACCACGATCATCGCGTCGGACCGGGCAGCCAGCTCCGCCGCCGCCTGCTGGCGCTGCTGGGTGGCTGTGCAGATGGTCCGCTTGACGGTGAGGCCCGGATACCGCGCCGAAAGCTTTTCGACCGCCTTCTCCCACAGGGCGGGGGAATAGGTGGTCTGCGCGACCAGCATCGGGGCGCTGATTTCGGGAAGCGGGGCATCCGCGTCCGGCAGGACGTACACCAGCCCTTCGCCGAAGCCGGCGGTGCCGATGATCTCGGGATGATCCGGATCCCCCAGTAAGAGGACCGGACGGCCCGCTTCGGCGTTTTCCCGGACGGTTTCGTGCAGGGACGCGACGAAGACGCAGGTGGTGTCCACCACGGTCAGCCCGAGGGCACGGGCTTTTTCATAGGTGGACGGGGGCTCGCCGTGGCTGCGCAGGATGACGGCGGCGCCGGCCGGCGCGTCTTCCAGGCGGCTGATGACCCGGACGCCCAGCTCGCGGAACTCCGCCAGCGCCTGGTCGTTGTGGATCAGCTCCCCCAGCATGACGCAGGGGACGTTGGCCCGCCTGGCCTGCAGCGCGGCTTCCCGCGCGGTGTTCACCGCCCGGCGGACGCCGGCGCAGTATCCCGCGTGACGGGCAAACTCAAACGGCATGTCGAACCGCCCTTTCCGGTGGACGGTGTGTCTGGAAAAGCGCCCATGTACACACCTTCTAATACATTTCGCCGTATATATAAAAAATCCTGCTGAAAATTTACACTTTTAAAAAAATTTTTTTAAAAGCGATTTTCGCAGGATATCGCGGGCGCCTTTGGGCCGGGCGGCTTTACCCGCGGGCGGGTTTCGGGTCGATCCGGTCGTAATAAGCCAAAAGGTTTTTCCCCGCGATGCCGGCCAGGGTTTCCCCGGTGATGCCGCGGCGGCGCAGCGCGTCCAGCAGGGCGGGAAGGTCCAGGGGGTTGTCCAGCCCGGGCACCTTGGTCTCGATCCCGTCAAAGTCGGAACCGAACCCGATCATTCCTTCACCGCCCAGGGAAAGCATGTGGAGCAGGTGGTCTGCCAGGGTGTCCAGCGTGCAGCGGCCGTCGTCCGAAAGGAAATCCGGATAGAAGTTGAGCCCCACGTAGCCGCCCACGGAGAACAGCGCTTTGAGCTGCTCGTCGGTCAGGTTGCGGCAGTGGCCGCACAGGGCCCGGCAGCAGGAATGGGAGGCCAGCGGGACGGCGCCCAGCTCCAGCGTATCCCAGAAGCCTCTTTCGTTCAGGTGGGACATGTCCGGTGCCATGCCGACGCGCACCATCTCCCGGACGGCCCGGCGGCCGTAGGGCTTGAGACCCTCGGTGCTGTTGAGCTTGGCGGGGGTGCCCAGGCCGTTTTCATAGTTCCAGGTGATGGCGGCCATGCGGACGCCTTTGTCCCGCCAGCGGCCGATGGTTTCCAGGCCGTCCTCCAGGAGCTCGCAGCCCTCGATGGAGAGCATCACCTTGACCTTGCCGTCCTCGGCCTCCCGGGGGTCCGTGGCCTGCTGCCAGCCTTGGTCCTTCAGCCGGTCAAAGACGCGCAGCATATTGTCAAACAGAACCCGGACGTCTTCCTTTTTCGGGCTGCCGCCGACATAGAGGGCTAGGGTCTGCAGACTGATGCCGGCCTTTTGCAGGCGCTCCATGGTAACGTCGGTCGCCTGCCCGGACCGGGTCGCCAGGGCATACAGGGTATCGCAGTGGGTATCGCATAGGATCATGGTGAGGCCTCCT
>CAMJXZ010000387.1 GCA_946409855.1 uncultured Clostridia bacterium
GCACTATCTGGCCTGGGTGCGGTTTACGGAACAGCACGGCCTTCCCTTTTCCGAGGAGATCAACCGGCGGATGCTGGGCAGGAGCCGGGAAGAATGCATGGACATCGTGCTGGGCAAAGCGGCCGGACGGATGAGCGCCGAGGAAAAGCTTTCCCTGATCCGGGAAAAGAACGAGCTTTTTCTCGCCTACGCCCGGAACCTGACGGAAAGGGACTGCGCGCCGGGCGTGCTCCGGACGCTGAAGGCCCTGCGGGCGCGGGGGGTCCGCCTGGCGCTGGGCTCTTCCAGCCAGAACGCGCCGGTGGTGATCAAAAAGCTGGGCCTTCCCGCGTATCTGGACGTGCTGGTGGACGGGACGGAGATCGAACATAAAAAGCCCGCGCCGGATATTTTCCTGACCGCCGCGGAAAGGCTGGGGCTCCCGGCCGGACAGTGCCTGGTGGTGGACGACGCGGAGGCCGGCGTGGAGGCGGCCCTGCGGGGCGGGTTTGACATCGCCGGGATCGGCCCGGCCGCCGAGGATGAGCGCTGCACGTATCAGCTGGAGGTCTTTTCCGACCTGATGGACATCGTACTGCCGGAGGAAACCGATGGCGATCATTGAAATCCCTTCTCTTCCTTACCCGCCGGCGGACATGTTTTTCCGCCTGACCGACGCGCAGCTGCGCAGCCGGCAGGAGCCGGAAAACGGCCTGCTGATCACCGAGGGGCCCCGGGTCACCGGCACGGCGCTGGACGCCGGGCTGACCCCGAAGGCCCTTTTGATCCGCCGGAAAATGATCGACGGCGAGGGATCAAACCTGATCGTACGCTGCGGGGAGATCCCCGTGTATACGGCGGACGACGAGACGCTGGCCGCGCTGACCGGCTTCAAGCTGCAGCGCAGCTGGGTGCTGGGCGCCTTTCAGCGGCCCCCGGAGCGGACCGTCCGGGAGGCGGTCCAAAACGCCCGCCGGGTAGCCGTGCTGGAAGGGATCAACGAGCCCTCCAACGTGGGGGCGGTCTTCCGTTCGGCCGCGGCGCTGGGGGCGGACGCCGTGCTGCTGACGCCGACCTGCTGCGACGTGTGGCACCGCCGGGCCGTCCGGGTGTGCATGGGCGCGGCCTTTTTTGTGCCCTGGGCCCGGACGGACGAAAACTGCGGCTTCCCGGAACTGAAAGAAGCGGGCTTCACCACGGTGGGCCTGGCTCTCCGGGACAGCAGCCTGCAGCTGGACGACCCTTCCCTTGGTTCAAAAGAGAAGCTGGCCGTCTATCTGGGCACGGAGGATACGGGCCTGACGGACGAAACCA
This sequence comes from uncultured Clostridia bacterium, assembly GCA_946409855.1. Lineage (GTDB taxonomy): Bacteria > Bacillota > Clostridia > Christensenellales > Aristaeellaceae > UBA4246. The sequence goes on from CAMJXZ010000387.1 coordinate 1,294, forward strand.
TCCGCCGGTGCGACGGGGTGGTCAGAATCCCTATGGCCCGGGGGATCGATTCCCTGAACGTGGCCGCCTGCGCGGCCGTGGTTTTCTGGGAGCTGTGCGCGAAGAGACGGTAGTTCCTTAATACACATTTTTGCACCTGTAAAACACCCGTTCTCCGGGAAGAATGATACGATGTGGTCCGTCATATATGTGACACGGGTAAAACCGGTTCGGAAGAAACAAGTATATGACGTATCGCGACCGATCAGAAAACGGAGGACAAAGATATGAAGCCTGAAAAGAAACTGACACATGTGCCCGCCGAACGGACGGCTGAAAGAAACGCCTATGGCAAAGTGTTCGCTGTTGCGCCCGGCAGGTACCGTTCGTATACCAGCCCGATCCCGATTCATGCCCGGGATGCCCGGACCGGAAAATGGGAAGAACTGGATGTCTCCTTCAAAGCATGCAAAGAAGGCGGGCAGCTGGAAAGCAAAGGAACGCTGCTGACGGTAAGCTGCGGCGTTTCCGGGGAGAAGCCGTTTATCAGCGTCTGCGACCGGGAACAGCACCGCCTGTCCTGGGGATTTGAAGAAGCATGCGCTGTTGATCCAGCGCCGGAAAAGGAAGCGGTCAAAGAAGAAGACCCGGCGCTGCAGGTTTTCCTGCAGGCGGTGGTGAATGCGCAGGGGAATGTCCGCTATCAGGAGATCTTCCCCGGCGTCGATATGGTCTGCCGGCACGACGCCCGGTTCATGGAGGACTTTGTCTTCCGTTCCCCGGCATCCGCCCGGAAGATCATCTGCCGCATGGAAACCAACGGACTGGCGCTTCAGGAAAAGAAAACCGGCGGGTTCGCCGTCCGTGACAGGGACGGTCAGCCGGTTTACAATATTCCTGCAGCAGTCATGATGGATCATAACGGCCAATGCGGTTTGGTGAATGTCACGCTGGAGAAGCTTGAAAACGGATACCGTCTGATTTATGAGCCGGATCCTTCTTTCATGGAAACAGCGGCATATCCCGTGACTTTGGATCCTTCCATCCGGACAAACAGCCAGGATTACGCGATAGAAGATGCTTATGTCCTCAGCACGTCGCCGAATACCAATGTCTCGGGCACCGAGTATATTTGGGTAAGTCGCATCGTGTCCCAGGGATACCAGCAGATCAGCCAGGGTCTTGTCAAGGTCACAAGTTTGCCTGAACTGACCACGGATCATTATGTAACCGAAGCCACCCTGAAGCTGCGTATGTCTGCCGGCTTCAATATGTA
>CAMJXZ010000388.1 GCA_946409855.1 uncultured Clostridia bacterium
TCACCTTGATGGACTGGGACAGCACCAGGCCGTTGCCCTTGCGGTCCTCCGTCACGTAGGCGATCTTATGGCGGATGGCGTCCGCTTCGCTTTTCCGCATTTTGACCTTCTCGCCGTTCAGGTACAATTCGCCGGAGAAATTGACGCCGTAGCTCTGGCCGAAAATGCTCATGGCCAGCTCGGTGCGTCCGGCGCCCATCAGGCCGTAAATGCCCACGACCTCGCCTTTGCGCACATACATGGACACATTGTCTACCACCTTGCGCTCGGTGTACAGCGGGTGATGCACGGTCCAGTTTTTGATCTCCATTTCCACACCGCCGATGGTGACGCCTTGCCGCTTGGGGAAGCGGTTGGTGATCTCGCGGCCGACCATGCCTTTGATGATCCGCTCTTCGCTGACCGGCTCCTTGCCGTGGTTGTCGATCGTCTCGATGGTCGTGCCGTCGCGGATGACCGTTATTTTGTCCGCCACGTAGGATACTTCGTTCAGCTTATGGGTAATGATGATCATGGTCATTCCCTGCTTTTTGAAGCTGAGCATCAGATCCAGCAGTGCGCGGGAATCTTCTTCGTTGAGGGAGGAAGTAGGCTCGTCCAGGATCAGCAGCTTCGCGTTCTTGGCCAGGGCCTTGGCGATCTCCACCAGCTGCTGCTTGCCGGTGCCGATGGTCTTGACCTGCACCTTGGAGTTTTCCTTGAGCCCTACCATTTTCAGGTATTTGTCAGCCTCCGCGTAGGTCCTGTTCCAGTTGATCGCGTATTTGTGCCCCTGTTCGTTGCCCAGGTACATGTTTTCGCCGATCGTCATCTCGGGCACCAGGGCCAGCTCCTGGTGAATGATGACGATGCCCAGCTTTTCCGAATCCTTGATGTTGGAAAATCTGCAGACCTTGCCGTTAAAAATAATATCCCCCTGGTATGTCCCGTAGGGATAAATCCCGCTCAGCACGTTCATCAGGGTCGATTTGCCCGCGCCGTTTTCCCCGACCAGCGCGTGAATTTCGCCTTCTTCCACCTGAAGGTTCACGTTATCGAGCGCTTTGACACCCGGGAAGGTCTTCGTTATATTTTTCATTTCCAGCAGAATCTTGGCCATGGTTCTCCTCCGCCTGCTCCGTCAGATGGAAATTTTCGGATGTGCCTTCTTTTCAAACGATGCAGGCGGGCACGGCCCGCCTGCATCGAATAAAGGGTTGATGAGAATTACTGAATGTCTTCCAGCGTATAGTAGCCGGAGTCGATCAGCAGTTCCATGTAGTTGTCAGCGCTGCCGAACACGGGCTCGCACAGGAAGGAAGGAACAACCTTCACGCCGTTATCATAGGTGGTGGTGTCGTTGACATCCACTTCCGCGCCGGACAGGATCTGGCCGACCATCTTGACGACCTGAGCCGCCAGGGTACGGGTATCCTTGAAGACGGACATGCTCTGCTTGCCTTCGATCATCTTCTTGACGTTGGACTTGTCGCAGTCCTGGCCGGTGATGATGGGCCATTCGCCGTCATAGTTGTCTTCCAGCGCGTTGATGACGCCCAGAGCGGTGGAGTCGTTGGAGCACAGCCAGGCATCGATGTTGCTGCCGTCCGCGTAGTTGGCCAGCACGGTGGTCGCGCGGTTCTGGGCAACTTCGGTCTTCCAGGTGGGGGTCGCAACGTCGTTGAACTCGATCTGGCCGGACTTCACAACCAGCTTGCCGGCGTCGATGTAGGGCTTCAGCACGTCCATAGCGCCGCTATAGAAGTACAGAGCGTTGTTGTCGCCGGGGTCGCCAGCGGTGATTTCCAGGGCGAAGGGGCCCTCGGCGTTGTCCAGGTCCAGCTTTTCCTTGATGTAGGTGCCCTGCACGGTGCCGACCTTGTAGTTGTCGAAGGTGGCGTAGTAGTCCACGGCGTCAGACTGCATCAGCAGGCGGTCATAAGCGATGACCTTGACGCCCTTTTCCTTGGCCAGGTCCAGAGCGGAGCCCAGGGAGGAACCTTCGATGGCGGAGATCACGACGACCTGGCAGCCGCTGTTGATCATGTTGGTCACCTGGTTCAGCTGCTGCTGCACGTCGTTGGAAGCGAACTGCAGGTCGACTTCATAGCCGGCTTCTTCCAGCAGGTTCTTCATGTTTTCGCCGTCCTGATTCCAGCGCTGCAGGTCCTTGGTGGGCATGGAAACGCCGACTTTCTGACCTTCAGCCACAACGCTCGCGCAGCTCATGACCATCAGCAGGCACAGCAGGATCGAAAGGAACTTTTTCATAGCGAACACTCTCCTTTTATTATCCGGATAAACCCGGATTGATGATGTGCTCATTTTATACCAAATCAGCCGTTTTGTAAACCCCATTCGCAATATTTCTTCTGTTTTTCAGCCGTATTTGACAAAAAATGAGAAGCGTTTCGTTTTCTCCGGCAGGCGGTTTTCCCGCGCGGCGGCGGCACGGCGCCGTTTGCCGGGCGGACGCTCGGACGCCCGCCCGGCAATCGGGTAGGAGGGGGTGGCTAACCCCCGTCCTCCCACACCACCGCTCATGCGG